>CAYQBT010000182.1:0-3372 GCA_964415775.1 uncultured Lachnospiraceae bacterium | reverse complement strand
AAAGGAAATACTGTGCAAAGTCAATTGCAATTCAACAAAAAAGAGGGGGTTCCCCTCTTTTTTATTTAGCACTGACAAGCTCGATCAGCGCACCCTTAAGGTCTTCATGCACATCCCGCGTGAGGAGATCCGAGATCAGCACGGCTGGCGTTTGTTTTTTCGTCACCAGCTTTTTCAGCATATCGCTCGAAGCGGTAGCTGTCTGCGTGCGCTTCAGGACCGTATACAATGCATCCTCGATCTCGTTTTCGGGAAGTTTTCCGTCGCCCTTCACCGTGACGGTTACGGTTTCGCCTGCATGTACTGTAAACCTTTCGCAGATAATCTCGCGGCGGCTTTCGTCATAGACAAAGTCAACCGACTTGCTGTTCACCTCCACGCTTTCGGGAGCAGTAAAGGCTGCAAAATGTACGGTATATGTGCGTGCTTTCGGTGTAATACCCTGCGAAGCAGGAGCAGCAATGGTGAGAGCCGACGCTTCTCCGTATGCAAACGAGTATTCGGTGTGCACAAGCACATTATGCTTGCCAACCTTGTCGTTATCCTCTACCATCGTAAAGCTGCCATTTGCACCGCCGAACACATACAGTTCGATGTGTTCGGGATTTGCAACACCGTTACTTACATCGTCATAGTTCATGGGAACGATCGCACCCGCCTTTGCAAAGAGCGGAAAAGTATCAAGAGGACGGTAGCAGGTAATAAAGCGATCGCCCGTATAGAGTCTGCCGCTGAAAAAATCAATGTATGTTCCTGCCGGGAGCCACACCTTAACGGAGGCAAGGCGGCTTTCCGGATCCACCGGAGACGTGATCGGCGCGGCAATGAGGTCACCGAAGAAGTATTCGTTCTTGCAGGCGAAAGCATTGGGAATCGCAGGATACTTGTGGTATATCGGGCGTACCATCGGAATACCCTCGCTGTAGTTTCTGTACATCATGGTATAGATATACGGGATGAGTTTGTGACGAAGACGCAAAAAGTTCGACTGAATGCCCTCGCACTCATCATAATTCCACGGCTCTTTTGATGTAAAGTCACTCGGTGAAGAATGGAGCCGCATGATCGGAGAGAATACGCCGTACTGTACCCAGCGCGTCTGTAGCTCGTTATCATGATTTCCGCGCATGTGTCCTCCGATATCGTGACTCCACCATGAGTAGCCTACGTTTGCCGCAGTTGCAGTAAAATACGGTTGAAAATTCAAGCTGTCCCATGTTACATGCGTGTCACCGGAGAAACCAAGGGGGTAACGGTGCGATCCTACCTCTGCGTAGCGGGAAAGGATCAGCGGACGCTCCCCTTTTCTCGCATTGTCGGTATAGTGACAATGGTTGAGCATCCAGAGCACGTCGTAGCCCTCTATCCGCATACCGCCCTTTTGCTGCCAGTCGATCCACCAGAAATCTACGCCGTCATCCTCCATCGGATCCAGAACGGTATCGAAATAGGCAGTCATAAACTCCTTGCTCGAAGCATCAAACTCGATTTGTCTGCCCTGCTCTGCATCTTTCCCAAGGCGCGCACAGAGTTTCGGATACACCTCTTCAAATGCGCGCACACCGTCACGGGGATGGAGATTGAGCGTTACTTTCAGTTTGCGGTCATGCATTTTCCTAAGAAAATCTACATGGTCGGGGAAATACTGTTTATTCCATGTATACCCCGTCCATCCCGTGCCGTAGCGGACCGGATCGGGCGTTTCGGTAATGTGCCAATCCATGTCCACAACGCCGACCGAAAGCGGGATCTGCTTTTCCTGAAACTTGTCCATCAGGGCAAGATAAGATTGGTCGGTGTACTTATAGTATTTGCTCCACCAGTTGCCGAGCGCATAGCGTGGCAACAGCGGCACGGGATTGGACAGCTTGTAGAAATCTTTTATGCACTGCTCAAAATCGCGGTTGTAGCCAAAGAAATACAGGTCGATACGTTCCTTGGTCACAGGCACCGGCCAGCCGTCCTCGCCGATGGCGATCGTGCGGCTGTCATCCAGTGTGGCAAATCCATGACGGGAGGAAAGAAGACCGTCGGGAAGCGGCTTTGCTCCGTTTACACCGTCCAACGTGCGGAAAGTGCCGCCAAGGGTTATCGGCTTTGCGTCATATCGCCAGTCGCGGTTACCGTCCACGAAGATCTGCATGCTGACCTCGGAAAACTCCTTTTCATCGTAGCGAAGATGCAGGTGCTTTGTGACGATATGGAGAAGCCCGTCCGCATAGTAGGTCTCAAACCCCGGCTCTGCAAAGGCGCGATTGAACACAAGGCGCGTCGCCCTGTCCTCAAACTCGCCGTCCGCGCTGTACTCCAGGCGCAGCATCTGCTCGGTCAGCACCGTGATGCGGTACTTTTCGCCCTGCACCACAAAGCGATCTTCCGCCTTCGGGTGCATATCAAACATAGAAAGATCCAAAATAGACATAAGCCCCTCCTTTGCATTCTCGCAAAATCATCCTTACCGTTTCATTATGCCACATCCGTATTATTTTGGCAACCGAAATACCTTTATTTTTCAATCAAATTGTACCTGTGCTGTCTGCAAGCAAAAAGTCGTCTCCAAAGAGACGACTTTTTGCTTATGCTATTTATTTTGTAATCACTGCCGTCGAGGTTGCACCGTCCCACGATACAGTTGCACCAAGCGTTTCTGCAACGAAGCGCACCGGCATGTAGGAGCGATCCTTCTCAATAAATGCAGGCGAGTCAAGCGTAGCGGCTTTACCGTTGACAAGTGCCTCGGCAGCGCCAACCGTGATCTTGATCTCGGTATCGGCAGTCTTGAGCGTTGCCGTCGAGGTTGCACCGTCCCAACCGATCTCGGCACCCAAAGCCTCTGCGACATAGCGCACCGGCAGCATCGTGCGATCGTTACGGATGATCGGAGCAACGTCCATCGTCTTTTCCTCGCCGTTTACGGTATAGTCGGTCTTGCCGAGCGTCATCTTGAGCGTGACCGAAGCAGCACCGCTTGCCGTTATACTGTCAAAGCCGCTGATTCTCTCACCGATCGGCAAAGGATTGAGATTTGTCGTATAGACTGTATCCAGCTTTGCAGGATGTCCGCTTCCATCACCGATGACGATACCCTCCTCGGTATAATAGTAAGGCTCAATAAACGCATCTCGGCCGTCATCCCCCTTGGGGTACGCATGGTAGCATATCCACCCTTGCCCGTCCGTGTCGGTTACATACGATGCATGACCGCAGCCGCGGAGCTCATCGGATTGCGAGAAGATGGATGTGGGCTTTTTGTACCAGTTATTGATATCCGTGGGATCCCCGTTCGGACCGCCGATGTAGGTAAGCTGCCCGAGCTCATAATGCGCCGTCCAATATCCCCAGCCGGAATAGATAATATACACCTCGCCGTTC
>CAYQBT010000181.1:0-3383 GCA_964415775.1 uncultured Lachnospiraceae bacterium | reverse complement strand
CGTAGGGCGGGGGCTTGCTCCCGCCGCATGCCGCGGTGCGATGTTGTACACGGCGGGAGACAAGCCCCCGCCCTACGTTGGTGAGTTCCGTAACTACAAAATCATTTTGTAAAAAACAAAAGGCATAGCCGTCGGCTATGCCTTTGCTTTTGTTTTTGCTTAGTTGCCCTCAAACTCGGTCTCGGTAGCGTCGTCGTCGCACTCTACCTCGATGCAATCATCGAAGAGGTCCTCATCATCGAGAAAATCCTCGCACTCGCAGTCGATGCAAGCGGGAACATACTTCTGATAGAGTTTATACGCGAGAACTGCAAGCGCAGCAATGCCTGCGATCGCGGCGGAAACGGCAAGAACGATCTTGCCGACATTGGGTTTTTCGGGTTTCTTTCCGATATAAAGCATATGATCACTCCTTAAGAGAATTTTTAACGAATAGTCTTCTTCACTTATAGTATACCATGTTTATGCGAAAATGCAATAAAATTTTGAAAAAAGTTCTTGAAGTTTTTGCATACGGGCGTGCGTACATGCCTTGATTTTACAGTTAACTTGTAGTATACTATATACTGTAAAACTATATTTTCGATCACGTGGAGGAACGACAGTGAAAAAACGGATACTGCTCATCGGCGGTGTTTCCACCGAGATTGCTATGCAAGTGGAGGCGCTTGCAGATGAAAAAAATGAAGTATGTGCACCGGTTGAATATGCCATTACCCCCGGCGGCTCGGCGGCGCTTGCGGCTGTGACGGTCTCCCGCCTCGGCGGTGAAGCTATCCTTTGCAGTGCGGTGGGCGAGGATACCTACGGCAAAGAGCTTGTAGGGTTCTTTGATGAGCTTGGCATGGACACGCGCTTTATAAGGACGGTCAAGGGCGAGAAGACGGCGATCGACCTGGTCGCTCAGGACGGCGATGCGCGCCGCGTATACAAGAGCACCTCGTTGCTTTCCGCAATCGACGCGGATCTTGTCGAGGAAGCGTTTACCGCGCTGCCCGATGCAGTATATATCAGCATGGATATTCCTGCGGAGGCTGTGATCCGTGCGGCGGAGCTTGCCCGCGAGAAGAATGTGCTCGCGTTCTTTGACGGTCAGCGGATCCCGGAGGATTTTCCCCTCGACAAGCTTGGTGTGATCGACCTGATCGCACTGCCGCCTGCGGCAACGAAGCACTTCACCGGCATCAGCCCGCGCAATGCACAGAGTAATCTGGAGGCGGCTGTGGAGCTGCATAAGACGGTGCGCTCCAAGACCTATCTGTTTAAATTCGGCGTAGGCGGCGCGTTCGCCTACAAGGGCAATTTCTCGTACTATATCCCCTATGTGGAGGGCGCGGACAAGCGCTATATGGATATGCTTGTCCCCGCGATGATCGTGGAGACACTGCGCTCGGGCAAAAATGTCCGCGGTGCACGCTATGCGTCCACGGTGATCGCGCTTGCGGTACGCAAGGGCGGTGCGCCGATCACGGCGGTGCCGAGCGAGACCGAGGTTTTGCGCTACGTACTGGAGAACGAGATCGAATTCTAAAGAGTGCCTGTATATCGGGCAGGAAAGGGGTACGCTATGAAGCTGCATGTCAATTTTATCCGATCCTCGAACGGCAAGCGGGACATCGCTTGCTATGTGTATGTGCCGGACGGCGCGGTGCGCGGCATCGTGCAGATCGCGCACGGCATGTGTGACTATATCGAGAACTATGCGCTGCTTGCGGAGCACCTTTGCGAAAAGGGCATCGTGGTCTGCGGCAACGACCATCTAGGACACGGCAATTCTGCCGAGGACAGCCGCGATTACGGTCATTTCGGTGGCGGCGGCTACCAGACGCTGGTCAAGGACCTGCGCAAGATGAACAAACTGGTGCGTACGACCTATAAGGATGTGCCGCTTGTGCTGGTCGGACACAGCATGGGCTCCTTCCTTGCGCGTGCATACGCGGTGACCTTCCCCGAGACCATTGACGGGGCGGTATTCCTCGGCACGGCGGGCTCACACAATCCCGTCCGTGCGGCGCAGATGCTCGCGGCGACCATTGCCAAAACGCGCGGCAACCATTATCGGAGCCGACTGCTGTATGACCTTGCGTTCAAGGGCTACAACAGCAAATACCCCGAGGAGGGCGAGTATGCGTGGCTTTCGAGAGATCGCGCAGTAGGGGAAAAGTTTGCTGTCGATCCGCAGCGCAACTTCATTTTCACCGCGGACGGATATTACGGGCTGTTCTCGGTGCTGGCGGCGGTTTCAAAGCCTGCCTTTGCAGAGAACTACCCGAAAGAACTGCCGACGCTGATCGCCGCGGGCAACATGGACCCCGTCGGCAATTACGGAAAAGGCCCCGAGGAGGTCTACGAAAAGCTGTGCGCCGCAGGTGCAGAGCAGGTTTCGCTGAAGCTCTACGACGGGGCGCGGCACGAACTGCATAGTGAGACCAACAAAGAAGAATTTTTTGCGGATCTGTATAAATGGATAGAACTGAACAAGCTGGTGAAATAAAGAGCCTTGCCATTGTCGGCAGTACGGCAAGCGGAAAAAGCGCGCTTGCCCTTGCCGCGGCAAAGCATTTTGACGGTGAGATCCTCTCGGTGGACTCTATGCAGGTCTATCGCGGCATGGATGTCGGCACGGCAAAGCCTACAGTTGCCGAGCAGGCGGAGGTGCGCCACCATCTGCTCGACATCTGCGATCCGAAAACGCCTTTTTCTGCTGCGGATTTTGCACCTCGGGCACTTGCGTGTGCAAAGGAGGTTGCCTCGCGCGGCAAGCTGCCGATCTTTTGCGGCGGAACGGGACTGTATCTCGACAGTCTGATGCGCGGTGACGCACCGAGCGAGACGGCTTCGGATGCGCATGTCCGCGCCGAGTTGCGTGCATTTGCCGAGCAAAACGGCGCGCACGCACTGCATCTGCGCCTTGCAAAGGTCGATCCCGAAAGCGCCGAAGCCGTCCACGAAAACAATGTCAAGCGCGTGATCCGCGCGCTCGAGGTCTACCTCGTCAGCGGCAAGCCGAAAAGCGTGTGGGATGCCGAGAGCAGACAGATTCCGAAGGCGATCGAGCCGACCGTGATCGGGCTTTGCTATCACAACCGTGAGCTTTTGTACAGCCGCATTGATACGCGCGTGGACGCCATGCTCGAAATGGGACTGCTTGAGGAGGCCGCGCGACTGGATGCAGACGGCGTATTCACCGCGAACGGCACGGCCGCTGGGGCGATCGGGTATAAAGAACTGCTTCCTGCCATTCGCGGGGAGGTACCGCTCGCTCAAGCGGTCGAAACGCTGAAACGGGCAACGCGCCGCTATGCCAAGCGGCAGATGACCTGGTTTTCGGCAAAGGAATATGTGTTGCCCCTGTGGTGCGATACCGAGGACGGCAAAATGAA
>CAYQBT010000180.1:0-3422 GCA_964415775.1 uncultured Lachnospiraceae bacterium | reverse complement strand
ACCCGTTATCTCGTTTACCAACCCCGTCTGACAGATGCCATAATCGTAATTTTGGGAATTACTTTCTTATGAGCACCCGTGTAACGAGCGGGATCTTTTTTGTACACGGCAGACCATCAGAATCGGCTCGACCGCATGTGTAGCAGAGAGCTTATTTATTCCTCTAAAATACTCTCGTCATAAAAGATGTTGAAATCCTCTGAAATCACTGTAGTATCCCCAAAATCCAGTTCAAAATAGACGTGCGCCATAGATATGTTTTGCAGCGTCTCTGCACGCAGTAAGGCGGCCTTTCCATCGTCTGTGATCATTTTCGTGAGCAACAGTTCCGTCTGCTCTAAGGTCTCTGTGCCGGTTGGAACCGAAAACATCTTTATAGTTTCGAGTGTGCCACCCTCCCACTCGATCAGAATGCTGTCCATCGCCGCCGCATTGTACCACAGCGCATCTGCCTCAACCTCTTTCTCCTCACTGTCGTAAAAGCGTATTCTTTTGATAGACGGTTCTGCGGGTGCAGACACGCTTTCTACGGGGAAGACAGAGATATCCTCCGTCGGCTTTTGTAATACCAACAATGGAATCCGTCCGATGCTGATACATACGGTCAATATCAGCAGTACTGCGGCAAGTGCCCAACCGATCCACGCGTGAACCGGCGTTTTACAGACGGGTTCCGGCGCAAGATCTGTCAGCTCCAAGATCTGGGAAAGCACTTCCCGATTGACGCCGTGCGGAACGGCAGTATCATTCTCCCATTTGGAAACCGCCTGTCGGCTGACACCAACCTGCTCTGCAAGCTCCTCCTGCGAAAGGTTTTTACGCTCTCTTGCTTCTCTGATTTGTTCTCCTAAAGTCATATATGTGCTCCTTTTTTTAATCTTGTAACCGGTTACGCTTTTAGTATAGCCGCAACCACAGTTGCAGTCTACCATTTTTTCGCAACTTTTCGGTTGCAACCGCAGAATATGCAAAAATCTCCTGCCGATGTGGCAGGAGATTTTGCATTTATCGTTCCTCGCGGAAATACGAAAGTCCAAGGCTTGCAGGGGGCTGGCTCTCTCGCTTTTCCCGAATACTGGTGATAACGAGTACAATGATCGTAACCACATACGGGAGCATCTTCAAGAGCTCCTGCTCTGCCATACCGATATTGTTGACGGCAGACCAGAGAATATACAGACCGCCAAACAGGTAGGAGCCGAGAATGGCCGTATTCGGACGCCATACCGCAAAGATAACGAGCGCAATAGCAAGCCATCCGCGGTCGCCGAAGCCGTCGTTCGACCATGTACCCATGTAGTCAACGACATAGTAAAGGCCGCCAAGTCCGGCGATCATACTGCCGATGCAGGTTGCGAGGTACTTGTAACGGTTTACGTTGATACCCGCGGCATCAGCGGTTGCGGGGTTTTCACCCACTGCACGAAGATGCAGTCCGATGCGGGTGCGCTTCAGCACGAACGCTGCTACAAGCGCGACGATAACGGCAAGGTAGATCAGAAATCCGTAAGAAAGGAATATCTTTCCAAACCAACCGCAGCTATCTGCAAAAGGAAGCGTTGTCTTGAACAAAATCTTCGTTTGCGGGAAAGAAATCGAGGTTTCGCCCGTGCCCGAAAGCTTTGCAAGTGTGCCGCCGAAGAAATTGCCAATGCCGATACCAAAGGTAGTGAGCGCAAGACCGGTTACATTCTGATTTGCGCGGAGCGTTACGGTAAGGAAGGAATAGATCAGTCCCATCAGAAGTGCGCCGAAAAGCGCCGAAAGCAGCGGGATCATAATTGCCAAAACGGGGTTCATGAGAGCGCCGTAGTTTTCGGGGAGCGTCGCGGCAAATTCGGGCATTTCCAGCATTGCGGCATGCTTTACTCTGACCGAATGCTCATACAGAAATGCACCTGCCGCACCCGAGATACCGCCGACATACATAATACCGGGGATACCCAGATTCAGGTGTCCGGACTTTTCGGTGATGATCTCACCTGTCGCACCGTACAGCAGAGGCGTTCCCTGCATGATCGCACGAGGCAAGAACGCTATAATAGAAGCTAAAATCGCATTCATTTTGATTTTACCTCCTTTTCGCGGAACTTGATCTCATAGTTGATGAAGAACTCACTGCCTATGATAAAGAAGATGATGATGCCGGCGATGATATCCGAAAATGCCTTGTTCAGTCCGAGCGAGGTTGCGACCTGTCCCGCGCCGCGCTCCATAAATACGATGATAAACGATGTGAGGATCATCGTGATGGGGTTGAACTTGGCAAGCCAGGATACCATGATGGCGGTAAAGCCTCTGCCGCCGATCGTATCAGCGGTAATGGTATGGTCAGAGCCCGAAACGAGAAGGAATCCCGCAAGACCGCACAGCGCACCCGAAATGATCATCGTGCGGATAATGACTTTCTTGACATTGATGCCGATATAGCGCGCGGTGTTCTCGCTTTCACCGACAACAGAGATCTCATAGCCCTGCTTGGAATACTTGAGATAGATGTAAACAAGCGCGGTGAGCGCCAGAACAATAACTACACCGAGTAAATACTTTTCGCCAAGAACCTTGGGGAGCCAGCCGACATTATTTCCGATATTGATCACGCCGATCTGTCCCGAGCCCTTCGGAACTGCCCATATCTGGGAAAAATACTTGACCAGCTGCATGGCGATATAGTTCATCATCAGGGTAAAGAGAGTTTCGTTTGTACCCCACTTTGCCTTGAAGATCGCAGGAAGCACACCCCAGATCGCACCCATTGCCATCGCGCCAACGAGCATGACGGGAATCATCAGCCAGTTCGGGATCGTGCCCGTCAGCTTGAGCATGCAAGCTGCGGCAACAAATCCGCCGATCAGTGCCTGTCCCTCCGCGCCGATGTTCCAGAAGCGCATCTTGAATGCGGGCGTTACCGCAAGCGACACGCAAAGGAGCATGGCAAGCGAGTGCAGTAAGTTCCAGATGCGGTGCTTGGAGCCAAGTGCACCGTCAAACATCGTTGCATAGATTTCAAACGGATTCTGCTTTGTGATCACATACGAAACGATACCGCTGACCACCAGCGCGGCAATGACCGCAACGATTCTGATCAGCCACGACTTCCACCACGGAATCGCACCGCGTTTTACAATATGGAACAGGGGCTCGCGTACCTTTTCATGCTTTGTCATGCGTTATCCCCTCCCTCACGTGTGCTCTTGGTCATCAGCAGACCGATCTCTTCCTTGGTTGCAGTTCTTGCATCCACGATGCCGGTCACGTGTCCCGCACCGATGACAAGAATTCTGTCGCAAAGCTCGAGCAAAACGTCCAGATCCTCGCCGACAAAAATGACGGCGACGCCTTTTTTCTTCTGCTCATTCAAAAGATTGTAGATGGTATAAGAGGAGTTGATATCCAGTCCTCTTACAGGATATGCTGCCATT
>CAYQBT010000179.1:0-3438 GCA_964415775.1 uncultured Lachnospiraceae bacterium | reverse complement strand
GTGCAGATGCCGACCGGAATTCCGGTTGCTACCGTTGCAATCAATGGCGGTGCGAATGCGGCGCTGCTTGCTGCGCAGATTCTGGCGGTTGCAGATAAAGATTTAGCAGAAAAATTGGATCAAAAGCGCGCAAACGATGCAAAAACCGTTCTGGAAAAAGACGCTGCCGTTGCCGCAGAGCTTAACAAGTAAGGAGTAAAAATGGGAGGCTTTTTCGGAGCAGTTTGTAAACACGATGCAATGATGGATGTCTTTTTCGGCACGGACTATCATTCGCACCTTGGAACGCGCAGAGCCGGTATTGCAGTGTACGATAAAGAGATCGGTTTGCAGAGAAAGATTCATAGTATAGAGAATTCGCCTTTTCGTACCAAGTTTGAAAAGGTATTTGAGGAGATGCGTGGCACTTCGGCAATTGGCTGTATCAGTGATACCGATCCGCAGCCGATGCTGATCCGGTCGCATCACGGTACATATGCGATCTGTACGATCGGAATGATCAATAATGCGGATGAATTGATCGACCGGTATTTGTCACAAAGCGGCTGTCATTTCGATGCGATGACAGGCGGCCGCGTAAACTCTAATGAGTTGGTGGCGGCTTTGATCGACCAAAGGGCCACTTTTGAAGAGGGAATCCGCTTCGCACAGCGGGTGATCGTAGGTTCTGCATCGATTCTGATCCTGTGCGATAACGGTCAGATTATTGCGGCACGTGACTTTCTCGGTCGAACCCCCGTTTTGGTGGGCAAGAGTGCAGAAGGACACTGCGTGTCTTTTGAATCCTTTGCCTATAAAAAGCTGGGATACGAGGATGAAAGAGAGCTTGGCCCCGGAGAGATCGTAGTGATCACTGCGGACTATGTACATCAACTGGTGGCACCCGGGCAGGAGATGCGGATCTGTGCATTTCTCTGGTCTTATTACGGATACTCGACTTCCAACTATGAGGGAGTTAATGTAGAAACCATGCGTTACCGCAACGGTGCAATCATGGCAGAAGCAGATATGCAAAGCGGCGTTGCACAGGATATTGATTATGTAAGCGGCGTTCCGGATTCCGGTACCCCGCACGCAATCGGCTATGCTAATAAGAGTAGCATTCCTTTTGCGCGTCCGTTTATTAAATATACGCCTACCTGGCCGCGTAGCTTTATGTCGTCCAATCAGGTGGATCGCAACAAGGTTGCTAAGATGAAGCAGATTCCCGTGCATGAGTTGATTCAGGACAAGAAACTTCTTTTTGTAGATGACTCGATCGTTCGCGGCACACAGCTTAAGGAAACGGTTGAATTTCTGTATGACAACGGCGCTAAGGAAGTGCACATGCGTTCTGCTTGTCCGCCGATCATGTATGGCTGTAAATATTTGAATTTTTCGAGCGCGAAGAATGAATTGGAGTTGATCACCCGCCGTACTATTTTGGAGCTTGAAGGCGAAGAGGGCTTTAACTACATTTCCGAATACAGCGATTCGTCTACGGAACGTGGCAAGCGGCTGCGCCAGACGATTTGCGAAAAATTCAATTTTGCCTCTCTGGAGTTCCAAACTCTGGAGGGAATTATCAAATCCATCGGCATTGAGCCGTGTAAGCTCTGCACCTATTGCTGGAGCGGAAAGGAATAAAACATGAGTACAAAATCCAAGTCTGATAGCTATGCAGCAGCAGGCGTAGATATTACCGCTGGATATAAGGCGGTAGAACTGATGAAGCAGCATATTGCCCGTACAAAAAATGAGGGGTGTCTGGATGAACTTGGCGGCTTTGGAGGTTGCTTTGGTCTGCCGGTCGCTGGTATGGAAGAGCCTGTCCTCGTTTCGGGCACTGACGGTTGCGGAACCAAGGTAAAGCTGGCTATTCTTATGGACAAGCATGATACCATCGGTATCGATGCCGTGGCCATGTGCGTCAATGACATTATCTGCGTGGGCGCAAAGCCGTTGTTCTTCTTGGACTATATTGCATGCGGTAAGAATATCCCCGAAAAGATTGCTTCGATTGTCAGCGGTGTAGCTGAGGGCTGTGTACAGTCAGGGGCTGCTCTGATTGGCGGCGAGACCGCAGAGCATCCGGGCATGATGCCTGCAGAGGAATATGATCTTGCAGGCTTTGCTGTGGGTATCGTTGACAAAAAGAAGATTCTGGATAATACAAAAATGGCGGCAGGCGATGTTGTGATCGCGCTTGCTTCCAGCGGCGTGCATTCTAACGGTTTTTCGCTGGTACGCAAGGTGTTTGATATCGACAACAATCCCGATTTGCTCTATGTACCATGTGAGGCCCTTGGCGGTAAGTCTATCGCCGAAACTCTGCTGACACCTACAAAGATTTATGTCAAGTCTGTGCTTGCACTTCTTGAAAAGGTTGCCGTAAAGGGAATCAGCCATATCACCGGCGGCGGTTTCTATGAGAACATTCCGCGTTCCATTCCGAAGGGACTTACCGCAAAGATCGACAAGTCTGCGGTCAAGGTACTTCCTATTTTCGATCTGATCGCAAAAACCGGCAATATTCCGGAGCGCGATATGTATAACACCTACAACATGGGTGTGGGTATGAGCATTGTTGTACCCGCAAGCGATGTAGATACTGCTCTGGAAATTCTCCGTTCAAACGGAGAGGATGCTTATGTTATCGGCGAGATCATCTCCGGCGATGACGGCGTGGTGCTTTGCTGATGTGTACGGCAAGTAAACGGATCGCCGTTTTGGTTTCGGGCGGCGGCACCAATCTGCAGGCGCTTATTGACGCCGAAAAGAGAGGGAAACTGGGAAACGGAAAGATTTCGCTGGTGCTTTCCTCTAAGCCCGATGTTTATGCTTTAGAGCGCGCAAAGCAAAACGGAATTCCTACTATAGTGTTGGCGCGCAAAGAGTTCGACAGCATTGCTACATATTCAAAAGAACTTTCGGTAGTTCTCGCCGCCGCAGACATTGATCTGGTCGTACTCGCCGGTTTCCTGACCATCTTTGATGAACAGGTATACGAGAAATTCCCGAACAGAATTTTGAATGTACATCCTGCCTTGATTCCGTCTTTTTGCGGAAAAGGATTTTACGGACTGCATGTGCATGAAGCGGCGCTTGCCAAAGGTGTTAAACTTTCGGGCGCGACTGTGCATATCGTAACCCCTGAATGTGACGCAGGTCCTATCGTTCTGCAAAAGGCGGTTGAAGTCAAGCAGGACGACACTCCCGAAACGCTCCAGCAGCGTATTATGGAGGAAGCAGAGTGGAAGATCTTGCCTATGGCGGTCAGGCTTTTCTGCGAGGACAAAATTTCGGTCGTAGACAATAAAGTGTACATCAAAGGAGAATAAAATGAAGATTTCATCCATTGCAAGTGAACTGAACTCCCTTGCTTATCACGGCAGAGGAATTATCATTGGCAAGAGTGCTGACGGCAAAAAGGCAGTCACCGCGTACTTTATCATGGGC
>CAYQBT010000178.1:0-3459 GCA_964415775.1 uncultured Lachnospiraceae bacterium | reverse complement strand
CGCTCGCACAGGCGCTTGGTCGCGCCCATGATGTTGGTGGGGTTGACCGCCTTGTCGGTGGAGATCAGAATGAACTTCTGCGTGCCGTATTTTTCAGCGGCATTTGCCGTGTTGTATGTACCGAGCACATTGTTTTTGATCGCCTCCAGACCGCTGTGCTCCATGAGAGGAACGTGCTTGTGCGCGGCGGCGTGAAAGACGATGTCGGGACGGTAATAGTCAAAAATGCTGTCCAGACGCGCGGTGTCGCGGACCGAGCCGATCTCGATGCACAGATCCAGCGTGTCGCCGTATTTGCGGAGCAGTTCCTGCTCGAGATCGTAGGCGTTGTTTTCGTAAATATCCAAAACGACCAGCCGCTTCGGCGCGCGCTTTGCGATCTGTCGGCAGAGCTCACTGCCGATCGAACCGCCGCCGCCCGTGACCAGAACGGTCTTGCCTGCATAGTAGCGGTCGGTCTCGTTATTTACGACCTTGAGCGCGTCGCGGAACAACAGGTCTTCTATGCGTACTTCGCGCAGGGTACGTCCGGCAGAGGTATCCTGCTCACTGCCGCTGTCCTTGAAAGGGAAGTCGTACAGTTTGATCGCACAGCCGGTCTCGCGGTAAAGGTCGAGCAGCTTTTTCGTAGACTCGTTATCCATTTCGGGCAGGGCGATGATGATCTCCTGCACGGGCAGGGTGCGGATCTTTTCGACGATCTTGTCATCTGCCGCAAGAACGGGCAGGCCGCAAACCTTTGTGCCGATTTTTTCGGGGCTTTTATCGACAAAGCACACAGGGCGGTAGCGCGACTTCGCACCAAACATCAGCTCCTCGGCGAGCATCGCGCCGGTATTACCCGCGCCGATGATGACAACGCCGATCTTGTTCAGCGTTTGCATGTTGGTGTTCAGGTGGCGGTAATGGAGCTGGTAGACAAAGCGCATACTGAGCGTTGCCAACGAGAAGCAGGCAACGACCGCCGTGGTTTGCCAGATGCCGAAGTAGGTGCCTGTAATATAGCAGGTCAAGAGACCGCCGCCGCCGCCGATGCAGTCGGCGATCACCATGAGGAGATACGCGCGGGAGTTGGCAAAGCGCCATACGTTTTTATATACCGCGCAGCAAAGGCGGGAGAGGAAAACGCACAGGAACAGGATCGCCCATGCCATAATATACTGCTTCGGGAGCAGGTCGATACTACTGGAGGAGTAATTGGCGGCAAATACGGTTGCCCAGTAGACGGAGGTAAAGGCGAGCATATCGATTAGAATGAGAATATGGGAGCGTTTTTTCAGCGTGTGCATAGAAATGCATTCTCCTTCATTAGTTTATATCCGGCGCAGCTTCGTCGGATCTCTCCTCGGGGAGCTGTGCGAGCAGATGTACCATGGCGCGCAAAACATCGTTTGCGCTGATCTTCGCTGTACGATAGATCGACTCCTCCTGCGTACGGATCGCAAAGTGGTCATCGATGGCGAGCAGCTTGGTTTTTTTGTTTTCCAGCAGGGCGGGGTGGCGCTCGGAGAGCTTGTCCAGCGTCAGCATGCCGGCTCCGCCATTTCGGATGCCCTCCTCGAGGAACACGATCGCGGCGGGCGACTCCGGTAAGAGCGCAGCGATGCGATCGGCGGGAACGCTGTAGGGCTTGAGCGTTTCGAGCAGGATGATACCCGTGGGAATGCTCATTTTGCGCAGCTTCTCTGCGGCAATCATTGCCTCGGTCACGATTTTGCCGTAGGTGATGATCACCGCCTTGTTTGCGGCGGGATCGGTGAAGTCGGCGTGCGCGACCGTGTCGGTCGTATCGCCGCCGAAAAAGGCTTCGGTGATGCGGGCATCATCGCCTGCGTTCGGATAGCGGATCGCCATTGGCATACATGTATGGAGGCTTGCCGCAAGGAAGCGGTCGAGCGAGGCAAAGGTCGCGGGGGCAAGCAGGCAGAGATTCGGTACGGTGGAGAGGTACGCAACGTCGAAAATGCCGTGATGCGTGGGGCCGTCCCCGCCGGCGAGCGCCGCGCGGTCCACCAGAAAGCGCACCGGTAGCTTTTGCAGGGCAACATCATGCAGAATGTTGTCGTAGCTACGCTGTAAGAAGGTAGAATAGATCGCCACATACGGCTTCATGCCCGCGGCGGCAAGTCCTGCCGCAAAGGTGACCGCGTGCTCCTCGGCGATGCCGACATCGAAAAAGCGGTCGGGATAGCGTGCGGCAAAGTCCGAAAGTCCGACACCCACCTGCATGGCGGCGGTAATGCCGCAGACCTTGTCGTCTTCTGCTGCCATTTTGCAGAGCGTCTTCCCGAAGCGCTCGGAAAAGTTGCCGTCATAGGAAGCGCCGACCATGTGATAGGCGCTGGGATTCTCTTCGGCGGGGGCGTAGCCCTTGCCCTTGCGGGTGCGCAGATGTACGACGACACTGCACGCTCGGCGCTTGGCTTCCTCCAGCAGTTTTTCAACGGCTTCGTAGTCGTTGCCGTCCACGGGGCCGAGATATTTCAGCCCGAGTCCCTCAAAATAGCTGGTGCCGTACAGCGCGCCCTTGACGGTGTGCTTGACGCGCTTGATACCGCGTAGCATCGGTGCGCCGATCAGCGGCACGCGGGAAAGAAAGCTTTTCGTACCGCGCTTGAAGCGGAAGTATCCGCCTGAGGAGCGCATTTTTGCAATATGCTTTGCAAGCGCGCCGGTATTGCGCGAGATAGACATCTCGTTTTCGTTTAAAACAATGATCAGCCGCAGATCCTTTCGGCAGTTGTTGAGCGCCTCGTGGATCATGCCGCCGGTGAAGGCGCCGTCTCCCAGCACCGCCACGGTATAGTTGTCTCTGCCGCAGATGCGGTCTGCCTCGGCATAGCCGAGCGCCGCCGACACGGAGGTGGAGGCGTGACCGGTGCCGAATGCGTCAAACTCGCTCTCGCCGAGCTTTTCAAAGCCGGAGATGCCGCCGGGTTTACGCAGAGTGGAAAAGCGGTCCTTGCGGTCGCTTAAAATTTTGTGCACATAGCTCTGGTGACCGACGTCGAAGATCACGCGGTCGCGCGGCAGGTCAAAGATGCGGTGAATTGCCACCGTCAGCTCGACCGCACCGAGGTTGGAGGCAAGGTGCCCGCCGCTTCTTGTGACGTTGTCCACCAAGAAGTCGCGCAGCTCACCGCACAGTGCGGGGAGCGCCTCACGCGGCAGTGCCTGCAGGTCACTATGGCTTTGGATCGTATCTAAAATTTGATAGGCTTTGGTTTCCACGGTTTCTCTCTTTTCGGTTCGTGATAGGCTGTTTGCACAAAATCCGGACGTAAAATTCTACGGTTTGCGCAGGATGTAGAAAATGCAAAAAATACGCATGCTTGCGCACAAAAAGTTTTCCACATACAAAAAGGGGAAAATGTGCATAAATGAATACTGCAAACCCTTGATTTTACGGGAAATATTCATTTTGCGCGGGAAATATTCATAGTTTTCCACATTTTCCAC
>CAYQBT010000177.1:945-3473 GCA_964415775.1 uncultured Lachnospiraceae bacterium | reverse complement strand
TGCCGGCGACAATGCGCCCTTGCTTGCAAAGCAGATCTACTCGCTCGCGGTGCTCAGCCAGCGCCGCTTTGGCGAAGCAGAAATGAAGGACTTTCTTGCGACCAGCTACGACGTTCTCTCGAAACTCTCATGAAAGCGCGAAGCGAATATGTAAAAAACGCTGCCGACAATATCCTGCGCTATTATGAGAAGGAAGTGTCGGTCGGTGAACGCATGAGCCTGAATTTCAGCGAGCTCGCCGCCTTTGTCGCGGCTGCCGCGGCAAAGGATATCCGCACGCGGGGCTTTTCAGGAGATGAAAATCCCTTTGCAGACTATATCCCGACCGTTTCCGCGGCGACTGCACTTGAAAACGTACTGCCCGAAAACAAGGCTCTACTGCACACAAAGCTTGCCGCGGATGAGGGCGCATACCTCGCCGATTTCTGCCGCAAGACGGCGGCGGCACTGCGAACCGCAGCCAAGCTGCGCCCCTCCCCCGCTCTATTCGCAGAGCGTACCGGAGAAAAGGGCGGCGGCAAGGTGTCCTTTGCCGAAAGCCGCGTACTGACCGCCGCATTTGCTGCATTTCAGCGAAAAGACAGCAGCCTCACGCCATCGTATGTCCGCTCCTTTGCGGATGCGTGTGAGGATGTGGCTGCCGAGCTGTCCGATTTCTGCATTCTGCCCATCGAAAACAGCCGCGAGGGTTCGCTGCTGACCGTGTACGGTCTGATCGAGCGGTATGAACTGTTCATTGCCCGCGTATGTAGCATGGAAACTGACGGAATCACGACAAAATATGCATTGCTTTGCCGCGGTTTTCGTGATATAATGGAAGCGGATGCACAGCAGTATATTGCTGTGCGCCTTTCGGGGTATGACAAACTGCTCTGGACACGTCTGTATACGGGAGCCGCAGTGCTGGGGGCTGAAATCGTAAAGACCGTTTCGATTCCCCTGGGCTACACGGACGGATATGCACACATCTGCACCTTTGCCGGCAGCGGCGAAGCGCTGTTTGCGCTTCTGCTCTTTCTGGCAACGGTACGCGCCGACTACACACCGATGGGCGCGTATGAGATCATTCAATAGAAAAGGAACAACCATGAAAAAGGAATTTGACTACAGACCGCGCGGCGTTTGCAGCCGTATGATCCACATTGAAACCGAGGACGGCATCGTCACAGACGTACGCTTTATCGGCGGATGCAACGGCAATACGCAGGGCATCTCCGCGCTGGTCAAGGGTATGCCGGTGGATGAGGTCATCCGCCGTCTGGACGGTATCGATTGCGGCGGCAGAGGAACATCCTGCCCTGCACAGCTTGCCAATGCTTTGAGAGAAAATTTATAAGGAGGGACTCTGATGAATTATACAGCAGAATATGAAAAATGGTTAAACAGCCCTTATCTCGACGATGCCAGCAAGCAGGAGCTTCGCTCCATTGCCGACAAAGAAGAGGAAAAAGAACTGCGTTTTCTCGGATACCTGGAGTTCGGCACGGGCGGACTTCGCGGTACGATGGGCGCAGGCACGAGTAAAATGAACGTATACACCGTTGCACACGCAACGCAGGGTATGGCGGAGATGATTCTGCTTGAGGGCGCAAGCGCCAAGGAACGCGGCGTTGTCATCGCATACGACAGCCGCAACAATTCCGAGCTGTTCTCGCGTACTGCCGCAAGCGTTCTCAGCGCAAACGGTATCAAAACCTATCTGTTTGACGGTGTACGTCCCACGCCTGAGCTTTCCTTTGCGATCCGCCACCTCGGCTGTATTGCAGGTATCAATATCACCGCTTCGCACAACCCGAAGGAATACAACGGTTATAAGGCATACTGGGAGGACGGCGCACAGCTTCCTCCGCAGCATGCAAGCATCGTTTCGGCAAAAACCAATGAAATTGATATTTTTGAGGGCGTAAAGAAGGACGATTTTGACGCGGCTGTTGCCGAGGGTAAGATCATCATGATCGGCGAGGATGTAGACAAGATCTACATGCAGAATGTGCTCGCCCAGCGCGTAAAGCTCGATGCCGTCAAAAACGTTGCGGACAACTTCGCGGTTGTATATACCCCCCTCCACGGTGCCGGTCATAAGCTCGTACCCGAGGCGCTGACCGCATCCGGAGTGACCAAGCTGTACACCGTTAAGGAACAGATGGTGCTCGACGGCAACTTCCCCACTGTGAAAAAGCCGAACCCCGAGCTGCCCGATGCATTTACCCTGGGTATTCAGCTTGCCAACGAGGTTGGCAGTGACATCATCGTTGCAACCGACCCCGACAGCGACCGCATGGGCGCAATGACGCGTACGGTAGACGGTTCGTTCGTTACCATTACCGGTAACCAAATGGCTGCGCTCCTACTCGACTATATTTTCACCGCATTGAAAGAGGGTGACGGTATTCCCGCCGATGCCTACGCGGTTAAGACGATCGTTTCCACCGAGCTTGCCGCTGCGATCTGCAAGGCAAACGGCGTTAAGCTCTACAATGTGCTTACCGGCTTCAAGTTTATCGGCGAGGTCATCAAGAATCACGAAG
>CAYQBT010000177.1:0-935 GCA_964415775.1 uncultured Lachnospiraceae bacterium | reverse complement strand
CATCTTCCATATTTGAAGAATCGAGTTTCAATACTCGGAACCTTCCTCTTCGGCTTTGAAGAAAGCTACGGCTACCTCAAAGGCACCTACGCCCGCGACAAGGATGCCGTCTGTGCCGCAATGCTGGCTGTAGAAATGGCAGCATACTACAAGGCAAAGAACATGACGCTGTATGATGCACTGCAGAATATCTACGCAAGATACGGCTACTACGGCGAAAAATCCGTAGACATATACATGGAAGGTCTTGACGGCATTGAGCGCCGCACCAACACCATGAAGAATCTGCGTGCAAACGCGCCGAAAGAGATCTGCCAAAGCGCCGTTGCATTCGTCGGTGACTATCTCGCCGAGACCATCACCTATGCGGACGGTACGGTAGAGCCGACCGGACTTCCCAAGTCGGATGTGCTCTATTACGGTCTTGCAAACGGCGACGTTGCCGTTGTCCGTCCCTCGGGAACCGAGCCGAAGATCAAGGTCTACTATCTCGCAAGCGGCGAAACCCCCGAGACACTTGCCGAAAAGCTTGCACAGTACGCCGCAGAAACGAATAAATTGGTCAAGTAAATTTACTGAAAAAGGAGCCGATTGGCTCCTTTTTTGTGCACGCGGGCGATTCGTGAATCGCCCCTACACCGCATCCGTTGCCGTTCGGCGACATCTTCCCACAAGGGAGGCTTGTAGGGCGCGACGTCCCGACGCGCCGCTATTTCCACAAAAAAACGACTGCCGAAGCAGTCGTTTTTTTAGGATTCACTTTATGCCTTTACCCACTTAGCGTACAGGGTGAGGTCATCGGTGAGCTTGCTACTCCAATCGTACAGCTTAATGCCGTTGATATCGGTTGCCCAGCCTGCGAAGACGTAGCCGTCCTTGGTGGGAGCCTCGGGCAGAAGCAGCAGCCCGCCTCTCTTTACGGTCTGTATGTCGTA
>CAYQBT010000176.1:0-3505 GCA_964415775.1 uncultured Lachnospiraceae bacterium | reverse complement strand
GGCATTGCGATCGTGCACACAGGTTTTAAGATCATTGCCCTTATATTTATCATGCCGGCTTCCCGTTTGCTGGAAAAACTGGCAGTGCTTACCGTACCCAATTCCAAGAATGATGAAGACAATACCCGCCTGTTGGACGAGCGTCTGATTGCAACGCCTGCAGTTGCGATCGAGAGCGCGCGCAAGGTAGCGATCGACATGGCAAAGCTTTCTGTCCGTTCGCTGAAAAACTCGATTCTGCTGCTCAACAACTATACCGATAAGGGTATGGAGTCTGTGAAGGCAGAAGAGGACAAGGTCGATAAATATGAGGATACTCTCGGCACCTATCTTGTAAAAATAAGCTCGCAGGAGCTCACCGAGGCAGACGGTCACGAATTGACCAAACTTCTGCATATCATTGGTGATTTTGAGCGCATTTCCGACCACGCGGTGAATATCGCGGCTACAGCGCAGGAAATGGCGGAAAAGAAGGTTACTTTCTCCGAAAAGGCGCAAAAGGAGATCACGGTAATGATTTCTGCGGTGGAAGAGATCATGGATGCTTCTCTTGAAGCGTTCTGCAACGGGGACACGGGTGCTGCGTTCTTGGTAGAACCGTTGGAGGAAGTCATTGACTATCTCAATGCGAAGATCAAAAAGCGTCATGTTGCAAGACTGCAGCGCGGCGAATGTACAATTGAGCTTGGCTTTGTGCTGAACGATCTGCTCACCAATCTGGAGCGCGTTTCCGACCATTGCTCCAATATTGCGTGCTGTGTGATTGAGATGGAGCACGATTCGCTGGATCTGCACGATTATCTCAATAAGTTGAAGAGTGAAGAGAACTCCCGCTATACGGAGATGTATAACGAATTCCGCGACAAGTATGCACTTCCGCCGAAGGATGTTGTGAACGCCTGATGAAAACGGTACTCGTTACAGGTGCATCCCGCGGGATAGGCTTTGCAACCGCCGTTGCGTTCGCAAAGGCGGGGTACAAGGTCTATGCTCTGTGGCACAATGCACCCGAAAAATTAAACGATGTCGGCGATCTCGATATCACCGCGGTGCAGGGGGATGTTTCCTATCTTGCATCCATGCAAAAGGTGTATGCTACGGTCGGCGCGGTAGATATTCTTGTGAACAATGCGGCGATCTCCCATTTCGGTCTCCTTACCGATCTTTCGGAAGAGGAATGGGAGCGAATCCTGACAGTCAATCTCAAATCGGTATTTCTCACCGCTAAAATCTTTCTGCCGGACATGATCCGAAAAAAAAGCGGCAAGATATTGAATGTTTCTTCCGTCTTTGGCGCGGTTGGCGGCTCATGCGAGGTGGCGTATTCCACCGCTAAGGCGGGGATGATCGGCTTTACCAAAGCGCTTGCCAAGGAGGTCGGACCGAGCGGCATACAGGTCAACTGTATCGCCCCCGGCGTGATCGAAACCGAGATGAATGCACGTCTTTCGGACGCGGATAAGGCGGCGCTTGCCGAGGAAACACCGCTTGGACGGATCGGTACGCCCGAGGAGGTTGCAGACCTTGCGCTCTACCTCGCAAAGGATACCTTCATCACCGGTGAGGTCATCCACATCGGCGGCGGATTTTTACGATAACATAAAAGCCATTGGCAGTTTGCCAATGGCTTTTTCTAATTCAAAAATGCTTGCATCACTTCGATGACTTCATCGCGGGTGGATAGCCCGGAGAGGGCGATGATGCGTTTCAGCCGATATTTGATCGTGCTTTCCGAGACGTGTAAAATCTCGGCAATGTCAAAATACTTGTACCCGCTCAAGATCAGCTTGAACATATCCATGTCGATCGCATCGCAAGCGGACAGGATCTTTTCGGCGAGGAAAATACGGGAAACGCTCGGATCTTTGTGGAACTCGGAGGCGGCATCGCTCGGCGTATGCGAGGTGCCGAGCGTTTCGGCAATGATCGGCAGATTTGCGGTGGTGTCGCCGATAACCATTTCACAGCGGATCTTGGTGCTTACGCTCGAAATATCCTGACAGGAAGTCAGGTGGCGGCACATATATACGACCTGCTTGCCGATCTCCATGCAGTTCAGCTTTGCCATGGTCAGTGTCTTTTTGCCGCTGGAGCTGACCGCCATGTCGCCAAAGGTGCAAAGAAACATATCCTCGGGGACTTGGATGTCGGACTCCTCAAGCTGATGCAAGAGGATGACCGCGCTTGCATCGTTGGAGCAGATGACTGCGTCATAGTTGCGGCAGACTTCAAGAAACCGTTTGCAGGCAGCGTTCATCAGACCGTCTGAGCCGGAATAATAGAACACATCGTGCTCGCGGCATTTGTCGTAGGACAGAAAGGCATCCTTTTTGATCATATCGGTTGCCGAATCGGTGCTGACAGCAAATAAGGCAATGCGTTTTTTTTGGTAGGCGCGAAGATACTCGATCAACTGATAAGTCGCCTCGCGGTAGTCCATATAGACATAGCTTGCGTGGCGGTATCCGTCGCGGGAAGCCCCCCCGATTACAAGCGGTTCCACGCCAAGACCGGAAAGAATTGCCGCGACCTCCTCCGTCCATGCACGGGAAATGGAAAGGATTCCGGCACAGACCGGCTTGTCCGTTTTGAACTGTTCGATTGCTTTTTCAACAGAGAGCAGGGAAACGGTGTCTCCCTTTCTTCTGGCTTCGCTGTGTATGCCTTTCAGATATAGGGAACACCAGTGCGTCTTGTCAGCATCCGGCTGGCACACGATAAAAATCCGCATACAGGATCCTCCAGATGGAAAAAGTTACAATTTGGCTTATAATTTTATCACACGCACCGATTTTTGTCAAGACAAAAGTGCAAAAAATTGGTTTTTTTCAATTGATATTGAGAACGGGAGGCGGCAATGCTACAATTAAGGTAAAGAAAAAATACAATGAAAAATCTTTGAGGAGATATGAAAATGGTCAAGAAAACTACCGCGCAGTTTCAGGATCTCGTGATCCCCACCTATAAGCCAGGTGCTTATGAGTCCCTGCCGATGTTCTTCGAGAAGAAGCCCTATCAGGGCGCTAGCGGACATCTGTATCCGATTCCGTTCACCACAAAGATCAGCGACAAAAAGCAGGATGTTACCTACAATGCCGCGATCCTCGAGAACGAGTACATCAAACTGGAGGTTCTCCCCGAGATCGGCGGTCAGATCCAGCGCGCACTCGACAAGACCAATAACTACGACTTTGTTTACCACAATGAGGTCATCAAGCCCGCAATGGTTGGTATCGCAGGTCCTTGGGTATCCGGCGGTATCGAGTTCAACTGGCCGCAGCATCACCGTCCGACTACATACATGCCGCTTGAGGCAACCATCACCGAGCGTGAGAACGGCGAAAAGACCGTTTGGGTCGGCGAGGTAGATCCGCTGCTCCGTATGAAGGGCATGGCAGGTATCACCATCGTTCCCGGCAAGTCCTACTTCAAGGCAGAGGTACAGGTCTACAACCGTACGCCCTATCCGCAGCCTTTCATGTGGTGGGCAAACCTTGCAGTCGAG
>CAYQBT010000175.1:0-3572 GCA_964415775.1 uncultured Lachnospiraceae bacterium | reverse complement strand
ATCTCCTATGACGAGGAGTCCAAAAAGCTCATCGAAATGCGCAACAAGGGCGCAATGCTCTCCGATCCCACCGTCCGCGAGGGCTACGTACAGGGCTCGATCGCGCGCGGCTTTGAGGCTGCCGGCTCGAACGAAAACGGCAGCGCACAGGCGTTCATGGGTATGGGCATGGGTATGAGCTCGGCTGGCAATTTCATGGGCACCATGAGCGAGACCAACCGTGCGCAGATGCGTGAGCAGGTTGCATCGGCACCCGCGGCAGCGGCAAACACATGGAAATGCGCATGCGGCGCGGAGTGCAGCGGCAATTTCTGCCCCACTTGCGGTGCAAAGAAGCCCGAAACGACCGCGTGGAAGTGCGCGTGCGGCTCGGAGAACACCGGCAACTTCTGTCCTGCGTGCGGCGCAAAGAAGCCGGCGAAATGGACCTGCCCCGAGTGCGGACAGGAAAACGGAGGAAAGTTCTGCGCGAACTGCGGACATAAATACGAGGGCTAAGCCATGGCTGTCGTAGCATATAAATGCCCCTCCTGCGGCGCGGGCATCGGCTTTCATGCCGAAAAGCAGAAATTCGTTTGTGAATACTGCCTGTCCGAGTATACCGAGGCAGAACTGCAAGCGCAAGCACCCGACGCAGACGCGGAGGAGGAGCAACGAACGACTGACGCAGAGAACGAGGCGTTTTGCGAGGAGATGCTGTCCTATAGCTGTTCCAACTGCGGTGCCGAGGTCTTTGCCGACAAGGATACCGTGGCAGATCATTGCTATTATTGCCACAATCCCATCGTGTCGAGCGGCAGACTGACCGGACAGCTTCGCCCGCATAAGATCGTGCCGTTTGCCTATGACAAGGCGGCAGCAGAGAAGAAGTTTTTAGAATTTGCGCGCAAAAAGTGGTTTGTCCCAAAGGATTTTTTTGCCGAAAAGCAGGTGGAGAAGATTCAGGGCATCTATTACCCGTTCTGGCTGACCGATCTGGATATTTCCGCCAGCAGTAGCGCGAAGGCAGAGAAGGTACGCACCTGGAAAGCCGGCAAAAATCTCTATACCGAGACCTCGCATTACCGTCTGTACCGCAAGGGCAATATTCATTTTGAGGATGTGACCACGGGTGCATATGACAATGCGGACAAGGCGATGCTGGAGGGGATCCTGCCGTATCCGTCCGATGCTTTGCAGGATTTCTCTATGCCCTATCTTTCCGGCTTTCTTGCGAAAAAGCGCAATGTGGAAAAAGAGACCGTGTTTGACGAGGTGAAAAACCGCGTCAGCGCTTATTCGGAATCGTTGTTAAACGATACCATGCACGGGTATACGGCGGTGCATCCGCAGGGGACGCAGGTGCAGATGCACAAGGTGCTCTGGGACTACGCGCTCCTGCCGATGTGGATCCTGACCTACAATAAGGGCGGTAAGATCTATACCTACGCGATGAACGGATACACCGGCAAGGTGTACGGAGAACTCCCGATCAGCACAAAAAAACTGTGGATCCTGTTTTTCGCTGTGACATTCGGTGTGGCACTGCTTTGCACGATCGGAGGGCTGCTGTTATGAAAAAGAGCTTTTTGATCCTGCTGTGCATTTGCCTTTGCACGATCGGCGTTTTCGCCACCGACTTTAGCTATGTGTATGACGGTGCCGATCTGTATACCGATACGGAGGAGGCGGAGATCCTCGATGCCGCAAAGACCGTTTACCAAAACAGCGGTCTTCTGTGCGTGATCGTGACCGACTACGGTATCGGCGATATGCTGGATCTGTTGCCTGCATATGCCGGCAGTGCAGAGGATATGGCACTGTTAGCGATCGATATGTCGGCGCGGGAATTTGAACTCTACCAGTATAACGCTACTGAGGGGGAAAGTGCCTTTCGCATTTCCTCTGCCGAGTCGGAGACCATTCTGGATGGGATCCTGCCCGATATGGCGGACGGCAACTACATAGGTGTCGCTTTGACCTTTTTGAAGCTCACCGAGGAGAGCTATAGCAATGCCGCGGTGTTTGATCCCGATGCCAAAGGGGACGACTATGTGTATCAGGACTATCCCGCATACGAGGACGAGGACGGCTCTCTTATAGCCTTTTTCTTCCTGCCGCTTCTGATTGGCATGCTTGCGGGCGGCATTACGGTGCTTTGCGTCCGTGGCGCGTACAAAAGAAAGGTGCACGGCGCGATCTATCCGCTGGGGCAGTTTGCAAAGCTTGACCTGACCGATTCCAAAGACACCTTTGTTACAAAGAACGTTGTTGTCTCCCGTATTCCCGATCCACCCTCACACGGCGACGGAGGCGGTCGTAGTGGCGGAGGCGGCGGATCCCGTGGTGGCGGAGGCGGTGCCCGCATGGGTGGCAGATCGTTTTAAAGTATACCGACAAAAAAGGAGTCCGGTGACTCTTTTTTTGTTACATCCAAAAAATTCATGCGTTTTTTTGACAAAAGCACTTCCTTTTTGGCAGAGAATATTGTATAATAATTTTGTATTGTGTCTATTGATCTGCCAAGGAGGAAAGAACATGAAAAAAACATTGAAAATTTCGGCATGCGTACTGCTCGCCGGTATGTTGGCATTTGGCACGCTTTGTGTGTATGCCGCCTATTCCTCCGAGGATGATCCGCTGATCTCGCTCAGCTATATCAATGAGGTGCTTCTGCCGCAGATTCAGGATATGATCGAAAAGCGGCTTGCCGGTGAGGACATCGGCGACATCACCGCGACTGAGCCCGTGGAGACCACCGAGGTGCCGGAAACAACAGCGGCACCCGTGGAGACGACCGCACCTGTGCCGGAGACCACGTTCCCTGCGGGCACTGTGAACACCGGCTCCAAATTTGCGGTTATTCAGCTAAAAGAGGGCGAGACGCTGTTTGCATCGGTGAATGCCTGTGAGGTCATCGTGCGCTCGGGACAAACCAAGGTCGTGTCCCCCTTCACGGTCAAGTGGGAGGAGCAGGGTGTTTCCGACACGACCGACGGCAAGGAGATCTATAACGATGAAGCCGTTCCCAATAACCATACGATCCTCATCCCCCGCGATGACGGACGCGGTATCGTTTGCGGAGCGGGCGGCGCATGGCTGATGGTACGCGGCGACTATATTATCAAGGGAACAGAGCCTGCAGAAACTACCGCAGAGCCCGTTGTTACAACGGCGGTACCTGTGGAGGCAACGGCGGAACCGGTCGAGACGACCGGCGTGGAGGCGTAAAATGGCGGATATCGGCATTATCGGCGGCGCAGACGGTCCTACTGCCGTACTGATCGCGTCGGAATTTCCGTGGCTTCTGATCGGCGCATGCGCGCTGGTCATGACGGCGGTTGTAGTGGCTGTCATCCTTTGCAAAAAGAAATAATACGATATAAAAAATTTCGGAAAGGAGGGCTCTGTGATGAAACACAAACTTTGGGTCAAGATCATGGTATGGATTCTGGCAATCCTGATGATCGGTAGTTGTGCACTGGCTGCGCTGACCAGCCTGTTTGCAGTCGGCTCTTATGCAGCCGAGACTGATCCTGCGTACGTCACTGTCGGACTTATGTACGGCAGTGACGTTACTGTCGGCTTTGAGA
>CAYQBT010000174.1:0-3631 GCA_964415775.1 uncultured Lachnospiraceae bacterium | reverse complement strand
TGCGCACCGCGGAGATGATGGATATGCGCTGTATCGTATTCGTGCGCGGCAAGCGTCCGGCGGCGGATCTGATCGCGTATGCAGAGGACAGCGGTATCGTTGTGCTGGCAACCGAGGAGCGTATGTATCCCGCCTGTGGCAAGCTGTACATGAACGGACTTGTCGGCGGAACGCTGCACGCATAAGGGGGATAGAGATGAGTGTACCTTTAAAATTACATTATGACGTGTCCGGCGGCGATTTCACCTCTGCAGGCAACGCGTCGGTACAGGCAAAAAAGGCATTGCGCCAGCTTGGTTACGATCCGAATATCATTCGCCGTGTGGCGATCGCGATGTATGAGGGCGAGATCAACATGGTCATTCATGCGGATGGCGGTACGGCGGATATTCTGGTGTATCCAGAATATATAGAGATCGTTCTCGCGGATAAGGGCCCCGGTATTCCCGATGTTGCACTTGCGATGCAGGAGGGGTATTCCACCGCGCCCGATAACATCCGTTCTCTCGGCTTTGGTGCCGGTATGGGACTGCCCAACATGAAGCGCCATACCGATTCTATGCACATCGACACGGTCGTTGGAGAGGGGACGACCATTACCATGCAAGTGAATACCTGAAAGGAGCGGCATTTTGCCGACGAGGGGAATGACTGAAAAAATCAATCACTCGGTTTCGCTGGACTTGGACAAATGCAAGGGCTGTACATATTGCTTAAAGCGTTGTCCGACCGAGGCGATCCGTATCCGAAACGGCCATGCCGTCATTCGCGCAGAGCGGTGCATCGACTGCGGCGAATGTATCCGTGTTTGTCCGCATCAGGCAAAACAGGCAGAGTACGATAAGCTTGAGGATTTCAAAAATTATAAATGGAAGATCGCACTGCCCGCGCCCGCGCTGTACGGTCAGTTTGACAATCTGGACGATCTTGACTACGTTGTTTCCGGACTTCTGGATTGCGGCTTTGACGACGTGTTTGAGGTTGCCCGTGCGGCAGAGATCGTTTCGGAATTTACAAGAGAATATTTAAAGCGCGAGGATATTCCGCGTCCTGTGATCAGCTCAGCGTGTCCCTCCGTGGTTCGCCTGATCAGCGTGCGTTTTCCATATCTTTTGGATAACGTGCTCCCCATTCTGCCGCCTGTCGAGATCGCGGCGAGAATGGCAAAGGAAGAGGCGATGCAAAAGCATCCCGAGCTCAAAGAAGAGGATATTTGTGCGCTGTTTATCTCGCCTTGCCCTGCAAAGGTCAGCTACGTGCGCAATCCGCTCGGCACCGAGAAAAGCAAGATCGACGGTGTGCTGGCGATCCGCGACATTTATTTCAAACTGGTTGGCGCGATGAATAACATCAAATTCCCTGAAAGCGATTCGAAAACCGGTAGGATCGGCGTCAGTTGGGCAGGTACGGGCGGTGAAAGCTCAGCGCTTCTCCATGACAAATACCTTGCTGCAGACGGCATTGAAAACGTCATTAAGGTGCTCGACGAGATCGAAAAAGAGAATTTCGCGGGACTTGAGTTCATTGAGCTGAATTCCTGTAATGGCGGCTGCGTCGGTGGCGCGCTCAACGTGGAAAATCCGTACATTGCCCGTGCAAGACTGCATATCATGCGTCGCTATCTGCCCGTGACGAAGACTCGCCTTGGCGACGAAAACGCGGAAGATATGCTGTGGGATGCAGAGGTGGAATACAACCCCGTGCTCAAACTCGACAGCGACCGCGGCGAAGCAATGCGCAAGATGCAAAAGATCCAGACCATTACCAAATGCTTCCCGCAGATCGACTGCGGCTCGTGCGGCGCACCCACGTGCGCGGCACTTGCCGAGGATATCGTGCGCGGCGAGGCGAGCGAGGAGGACTGTATCATCGAGATGCGCCGGCAGATCCATGCCATCTACGACCACCTCGGCAAGATGGTACACGATACGTATACTCCTGCGGAGGAAGAAAAATGACAGTGAAAGAACTTGCCGAAAAACTCGGCACAAGGGTGCTTTGTATGCCTGAACCCGACAGAGAAGTGGCGACCGGCTATGCCGGTGATCTGCTCAGTTGGGTGATGGGGCGCGCGCCGTCGGACTGTGCATGGTTTACCATCATGGCGAACGTCAATATCGTTGCGGTTGCAATGCTGCGTGATGTGGCGGTCGTTATCGTCAGCGAGGGTGCCGAGGTCGGCGAAGACGTGATCACGCGCGCCGAGCAGCAGAGCATCAACCTGCTTGCATCCGACAAGAGTACATATGCGCTGTGCACGGAGATTGCAAAGTTGGTGTAAATGTTGGATTTTTGAATTTGCAACTATGACTTTTGAGGAATTTTAAAATGAAAAGAATTGTTTTATTTGTTGTCTTTTTTACTCTGATTATTGCATTACCCTTGCATGCGACGGCTGCAGAAACCGATGTGAAACTGTTTTGCGACGGAAGAGAAGTTGTAGCGGATGTGCCTCCACAAATCATCAATGACAGAATGATGGTTCCGTTGCGTGCTATATTTGAAGCGCTAAATGCAACAGTACAATGGGATAGTGCTACCAGTACCGTCACCTCTGTGCGTGGTGGAATAACTGTAAGGTTGACCATCGGAGACCCCTATATTTATGTAAACGGGATGGCAAAGGCACTTCCTGTAGCTGCACAAATCGTACAGGGGAGAACATTGGTGCCTTCTCGTGCCATTGCTGATGCATTTGGTGTGTTTGCCAATTGGGATAATACGGCACGAGCTTCTGTTTTTTGGTCGGATCAGAATCAAATCAGATATACGTATGTTTATGATAGGACCGGCAGCCCCCTTTTGATTGATAGCGTATTGGAGCATACCTATGTGTCCCGAGGATATTCGACTGCGCGCCCTGTGACTGCAAAAACTGAATTGAATGCGGAACAGATTTATGCAAAATGTTCCTCTTCCGTGTTTTTCTTGGAGATTTACGACAGATTCGGGCAGATGACCGCAACCGGTAGCGGGTTCTTTTTGGATAAAGAAGGAACAGCTATTACAAATTATCATGTAATCGATGATGCTTATTCGGCAAAGGTGATCCTTGCTAATTCGACAAAAAAATACGATGTTTTAGGTGTATATAGCTACAGCGAAGAGGAAGATTGGGCAATTCTGAAAGTAAGTGGAACGAATTTTGATTATCTTTCAATTGGAGACAGCAGTACCGCAGTAGGCGGAGCGACTGTTTTTGCTTTAGGAAGCCCGTTAGGATTGCAGAACTCTATCTCGCAAGGCCTTGTCTCCAATCCCAATCGTATTGAGCATGGAATGAGTTATATTCAGATCAGTGCACCGATATCTTCCGGTAGTAGCGGTGGTGCATTGCTGAATAAATATGGCGAAGTCATCGGAATTACCTCTGCGTCGTATGTGAAAGGGCAGAATCTGAATCTGGCAATTCCGATGACCTATATCCATCTTAACAATATTGGGGCGCTTACTTCTGTCTATAGCGCGACTGGCACTGAGATAGATGCATATACGAGTTTGGCTAGGTTTCTTCTTGAGAAGGGCGAAAAGTATAAAAACGGATATTATTTAGATTCTCCCTATTATACGGATTATCATATGGCCTATTATCCTGATTCAGGATATATTCAATTCTATAGGTTGCTTGATA
>CAYQBT010000173.1:826-3706 GCA_964415775.1 uncultured Lachnospiraceae bacterium | reverse complement strand
TGAGTGCGCCGCGAGGATTGCGCCCCCCACAGTCGAAAGACTTGACTTTCGACTGATTATTTATAAATTTATCTTAGCTACGAGCCACGCAGGAATGATCCAGAACAGGTGATAGAGAAGAACATACAGCGACGATACCGACCCATACATGCCCACAAGGCATGCACCGATCATGAGGATCGCACAGATCACCGCCGAAGCAATACGTACCGCACGCATCGTGCCGATCACACCGGCAAGCTTGTCGCACATGGTGATCGCGCCGACAAGGTCACCCACGCCGCCACGGGAGACAATGCCGCTGTCCGCACGGTCACTATGCACCGGACTTTCAAATTCATTTCTTCTCGCCACCTTGATCGGTAGCTTCGCCATATCGATCGAGCGCGAAAGCAGCTCGTCATTGATGTTTGAGTCACCGGTCAAAATCACCGAGGCAATACCGCGGCGCGCCAGTTTTTTCACAATGGTCTCAAAGCTACCGTCGAGCGTATAGCGGATAAAGAACTTCGCGCGAAGCGCACCGTCCTCGGCAAGATACATCGTGGAAAAATGCTTGCCGCCGATCTCATCACTCTTATCCACAACGGTGAATCCGTTTTCTGCCATATACTCGGCGTTGCCGACAAACAGCGTCTTGCCGTCTACCGTCGCGCAGATGCCGTCCTCGTATACGCCCTCGATCTTGACCCTATAAGGCTTCGGGCAGTCGGCGATCATCAGCGAGAATACATGCCGCAGCGGGCCGCCGAGCTTGCTGAAGATGGCACCCATCTGCTCAATGATCGTTTCAATATCGCCCTTGCCGTAAATGCGCAGATTTTCCAGCGCAACACCGTAGGACGGGTACGCATCCGCATCGTCAAAGCAGATCATCGTGGTTCCCGAATAGTCCTCCACCGAGGATTCACCGATAATGGCACTCTCGCGACGGAAGAGTCGCTTGCCCGCCTTGTAGAGCGGATAGGAGGAGGAAAGCAGCACCAACACAGGCAGTCCAACCGCGATCGCCGCATTGAAAGCACCGAACGCCGCAGACGCATCCGCGCCCTTTGCCGCGCTGAGGATCGCAGTAGCCACCGCAACCGCAAGCGTGATCGGTACAAGGAACTTGTTGATCTGCGCGTCGCTCTCACTGCGCTTTTCGGTGCGTGCAAAATAGTTCTCCACAAACGAGCACTTGTCGGTGCGAAGCACAAGCGAATCCTCGCCCGTGTAATCCTCAAGACCTGCAAGTCCGCTTGCCTTTTCGGCAGGTACCGACACAGCCACATACTTTTTCGCCTGCGCGGCAGAAGTAATTTCAAACGCATACATCTCGCGGCTGACATCCAGATAGTCAAACACGCGCAGAACCAATGCACAGAATGCAACCGAGAAATTATACATCGGTGCCGCCATGCCCATGACGCAGTTTGCAATATCACAAGCCAGAGTCAACAGCGCAAAAACCGCAAGGATACTGCCTGCGCCCAGCTTGAATTTCACAAGACCAAGCAGTCCGTTGGCGATCTCTTTATAGGAGAACGCGCTGACAAGCAGCATGATCTGCAGTGCCGCCATCGAGTAGACCACCGGATAGTAGGCAACATTCAGCACATCCGGCAGTGTCACGCCGAATGCGGGCAGGCACTCCAGTACGAACAATGCCGCCATCAAAAGCAGCGTAAAGATCAGTTTAATACCCGAACCACGGCGCGACCGCTTATAATCCGCCGCAATATCCTCTTTTTGCCTCTGGTATGTAAACTCAGAGCGCGGCTCGTCAATGGTTTTCGGGATCTCACCCGTACCGGAAACCTCTTCAAAAATGGGATATTCCATGTCCGAATCCACGGCATCCGGCTGTTCCATGCCAAGCGCCTGCTTGATCAGCGAATAGTCGGTGCGATCGTATTCGATCGGATCCTTCTGTGCCTCTGCTTGCTTGCGGAGCGCAAAATCGTCCTTCTTCTCAATGCGCGTGATGTAATAGATCTTCGTATTGTCGGTAATGGCAGGTGCCTCCGCTTCGACAGCGGTCGGTGCCTTCGGCAAAGATGCCTCAAGCTGCTCGGCTTTCTGCTGCTCCATGTCTGCACGATCAATGCCCCATGCCGCGAAAATATCGTCCTCGTTGATCTCGCCGATCGTAGCGATTTCTTCCTCGGCTTCGTGCGCTTCCGCCTCGTCTGCCGATGCCTCCTCTACGGGCTCTTCTACAGTTTCAGGCTCTTCGGGCTCGTCGGCCGCTTCTTCCGCGGGTTCGTCCGTAGGCTCGTCATCATTTCCCTCTACAGCCACATCAGCATCCGGATGTAACAGTGCTGCAAGCGCCGCAAGCTCATCCTCTGCCCCATTCTCTGTATCGTCTGCCGGTGTAGCCGGCTTTTCTTCTGTTGCTTCATCTGCCTGCAAACTTTCCTGCAGTTTTTTCAGCAGTTCATCCACAGACATTTCGGTATTCTTATTCTCGTCCATAAACCAAAACTCCTTCTTCGCAGTCTTTATTTATGTCTATTCTTTGCCGCCTCAGCCAGCACGACTGCCGCCGCGCAGGAAACATTGAGGGAATTGACATGGCCATAATTCGGAATGCTGATCTTGAAATCGCAGTTTTCCAGTACAAGTCTCGAAACGCCGTTACCTTCGCTGCCAAGCACAATGCCCACGGCACCGCTGCCGTAGTCCACCGAGCTATATGTCTCGCCGCCAACCTCCGCCGCATAGATCCAAAGCCCCTTCTCTTTGAGCTCCTTGATCGCATCGGTAATGTTGGTCACCTTGGCAACCGCCATATGCTCGAGCGCGCCCGCCGATGCCTTTTCCACCGTAGCGGTCACGCCGCTGGCGCGACGCTTGGGGATGATCACGCCGTGTACACCGAACACATCCGCACTA
>CAYQBT010000173.1:0-816 GCA_964415775.1 uncultured Lachnospiraceae bacterium | reverse complement strand
TGCGGATCCTCCACACCGTCCAGAATCACCACAAACGGTTTTTCCCCGCGCGACTCGGCAACCGCAAGAATGTCATCCACCGAGGAATACTCCTTTTGCGCCGCCATCGCAACAACGCCCTGATGATTGCCGCCGCCAGAAAGTGCGTCCAGCTTCTGCCGCTCGACCTCGACCACGGGGATCTTCCGCTCGATCGCCTGTGCCACAAGCACCGTGATCGAACCCTCGCGCTCACCGCGTTGCACAAAGATCTTGTCGATCGCTCTACCGCTTGCAAGTAACTCGCGCAGGGCATTTCTGCCAACCACTGCCCCCTCGGCAGCCTCCGCTTTTGCGGGAAGCGGTTTCCTTTTAAACTTCTCTTTATTCTGCATCTCTACTCCGTACAGGCATAAAACCATATAGTCATACTTATTTAGATTAAGTATACCATAAATCGAGTGTTTTGTATATAATATTATAGAAATATTTTTGCAAAAAATATGAAAAATATCCCGCCCGTTTGCACAGGCGGGATGATTTTCCCTTAGAGTAGTAAGCTGGAATTACTTGCCCTCTCTCATTGCAGCAAAGCACTCGCTGCAATATACCGGTCTGTCATTTGAAGGCTGGAAAGGAACCTTTGCTTCCTTACCGCAGTTAGCGCAAACGGTAGTGAAGTATTCCTTCTGAGCGCGAGCCTGATTCTTTCTTGCGTCTCTGCAGGGCTTGCATCTCTGGGGCTCATTCTGGAAACCCTTCTCTGCGTAGAACTCCTGCTCACTTGCGGTGAACACGAACTCCGTGCCGCAGTCCTTGCACTTCAAAGTCTTGTCC
>CAYQBT010000172.1:0-3733 GCA_964415775.1 uncultured Lachnospiraceae bacterium | reverse complement strand
CCGCAAAGAAAGAGGGCGCAATGGCACTCTTCGGCGAGAAGTACGGCGACAAGGTTCGCATGGTCAAAATGGGAGACTACTCCACCGAGCTTTGCGGCGGTACTCACGTTTCAAACACCGCAAAGGTAGGTCTCTTTAAGATAGTTTCAGAGTCCTCTGTAGCGGCAGGCGTTCGCCGTATCACCGCAACAACAGGTCTTGGCGTGCTTAATCTGCTAAGGGACAGCGAAATGCTCGCGGCTAAGACTGCAGCCGAGCTCAAGAGCGCAAACGTTTCGGACAACCCCGCACGCGCGGCTGCTCTCCAAAGCGAGATTAAGGCACTTAAGAAAGAGCTTGAAGCGGCTAACGCAAAGCTTTCGCAGAACGCGCTTGCAAATCTCGCAAGTGTTGCTGTAGGCAACACCGAACTCTTTACTGCTAAGGTAGACGGTAATGCACAGGCTGCTCGCTCAATGTGTGACGAAATCAAGGCTAACAATCCGAATGCCGTTGCAGTTATCGCGGCAGTTGAAAATGGCAAGCTCCAGTTTGCGGCTTGTGCCGGTGCAGATGCAGTTAAGGCGGGCGCACACGCAGGCAAGCTTGTAGGCGCAGTTGCAGCTATTACAGGCGGCAAGGGCGGCGGACGTCCCGACGGCGCAATGGCTGGCGGCGCAGACGTTTCCAAGGTTGACGAAGCACTTGCGGCAGCGGCTGAAATCCTTGCAGGACAGCTCAAATAAATCAAAACAGAGCCGCGCTGCGGCGCGGCTCGAAATTATTTTTAAAAAACACTTGACATTTACCTGTCTTTTCAATATAATATAGGTTGTCTTATTGTGAATACACGCGAAGTTATCGCTTCCGAAATCTTGCAAGGAGGTGCAGATCACGATGCTTAGAACCTATCAGCCCAAAAAGCGCCAGAGAAAAAAAGAGCACGGCTTCAGAAAGAGAATGAAGACTGCTGACGGCAGAAAAGTTTTGAAGAGACGCCGCGCAAAGGGCAGAGCAAGACTTACCTACTAATATAGGGGCTGTTCTGCCGATATTCGCTCCCCACGGGAGTTCCAAACTCCGATAACTCGCCACAGAGGTTATCGGAGTTTTTTAGTCATTTAAAGACGAATTTTTATTAAAATCGGAAGGATCACGACGTGAAATACCGCGCTATCTGCGAAAATCATCTGTATTCCAAGGCATATAAAAAGGGCAAGAAGGCAGTGTCCCCGACACTGGCGGTCTATGTCCTGCCCGACTACCGTAAGCACGCACTGATGAAGGCAAATCCCGAGAAAAAATACATCAACCGCGTCGGGCTCACCGTAGGCAAAAAGATCGGCGGCGCCGTACAGCGCAACCGGGCAAAACGGATCCTACGGCACGCTTACAAGGAGATCGATACAACCTACGGCGTAAAGACCGGTCACCTCATTGTGCTGGTCGCACGCGAAGCCATTGCCGAAAAAAAGACGCAGGATGTCTCGCGCGAGATGACGCGCGCCCTGCGCAGACTGGAACTGATATGAAGCATGTCTGCATCTGGCTTGTCGGGCTGTATCGGAGATTTATCTCACCAATGAAACCGAGTTGTTGCAGGTTTACCCCAACCTGTTCTGCCTACGCCCTTGAGGCGTTTCAAAAACGTGGCTTTTTTGCGGGGCTGATCCTCACCGTGTACCGTATCCTGCGTTGCAATCCCTATTGCCGCGGCGGGTACGATCCCGTACCGGACAAGGGTTTCAAGCCCTATTCCAAACAACCGGAGAATAAGAAAGGAAGTTCCAAAACGGAACAGGGTTAAAATGAATTCACTTTTCGACATTATTAATATACCGTTTGCGTATATTATGCGGTGGTTTGACAGCTTCACAGGCAGTTATGCCCTGACGCTCTTGCTGTTTACCATCGTCATCAAGCTGGTATTTTTGCCGCTTGGCATTAAACAGCAAAAAAATCAGATCAAAATGGCTGCCCTCCGCCCCAAGGAGGAGGTCATCCGCAACAAGTACAAGGGTCGTACCGACCAGGCAACCATGCAGAAAATGCAGCAGGAGATCATGGATCTGCAGCAGAAGGAGAATGTTTCTCCCTTTGGCGGCTGCATGCCGATGATCGTTCAGCTTGTCGTGATCATGGCGGTCTACTCCATTATCCGCCAGCCGCTGACCTATATCTGCGGTCTCGGCCAGGATGTGCTGATCGAGCTCGCCAAAACGCTCGGACTCACCTATAAGGGTGCCGAGATCACCGCAAGCAATTTCGCAAGCTTTGACCAGATCAATGCGATCGCGGCAATCGAGCCGCAGCTCGAATCGCTTCTGCAACTTCCCCAGTACGAAGCCCTCTCCAAGATCCCGAACCTCAATCTGTTCGGCCTGAACCTCGGCGTAACGCCCACCTCCGTCTGGAGCGGCTTTACCGCAGGTACCGAAGTAGCAGGTGTCGGCATCCCCACCATCTGGAACGTACTCGCCTATGCGATCATTCCTGTCGGCTGCTTCTTCTTGCAGGTATTCACGATGAAGCTGACCAGAAAGTTCACCTATCAGTCGCCGCAAGCGCAGGATGCGCAGACCGGCTGCAGCATGAAGATGATGGACTGGACGATGCCGCTGATGTCGCTGTTCTTCTGCTTTACCTTCTCGAGCGCCGTAGGTCTCTACTGGATCTACTCAAACATCCTCTCCTTTGGACAGACCGTACTGCTTGCAAAATTCATGCCTGTACCGAAGTATACCGAAGAGGATATCAAGAAGGCTGAAAAGGAAATGAAGGCAAAGGGCTACGATACCAAGAGAGCCTCCCTGCCCCGCGTACGCTCGCTCCATCACATCGACGATGAGGACTACGATACCCTGCCCGAGATCGAAGCAGAGGTAAAGGGTGCATCGCAGACGCTGCTGAACGGCGAGAAAGTAGACACGAGCAAGAAGCCAAAGCTCAAAGACGAGAGCGACAAGAAGACAAAATAATTTTATTTGCAGAAAGGTTCGTGCCGCGGCACGAAAACAAACAATAGATGATTACCGAAATTACAGCAACGGGCAAAACCATAAACGACGCGGTGGAAGCCCTGAAGGCAAAGCTTTTTGTGGAAACCCTCGATGAGATCGAATGGAAGGTCGTCAGCGCGGGTAAAAAAGGCGGACTTTTCGGCATCGGCGCACAGCCTGCAAAGGTCGTTGCGTTTGTCGAGACACCCGATCCCGTAGAAGAGAAGAAGCCCGAGCCAAAGCCTGCCGCAAAGCCCGAGAATAAGAAGCCGACCGAAAAGAAGGCAGATAAGAAGTCGGCTGAAAAGAAGCCGGACGAAAAGAAGCCCGCTCCCGTACAGAAGAACGAACCAAAGCCGAAAAAGCCGAAGTCCCCCACGACCGAGGCAGAGGTCAAGGCGGCAATGTCCTTTGTGGAAACGCTGGCGAAGAATCTGGAACTCTCCATCACCATGGGCGTGACCGTCGATGACGAGAATTGCAGCTGCATCCGCATCGAGGGCGATGACGCGGGTGTCCTGATCGGTCACCACGGCGAGACCTTGGATGCTGTGCAGTATCTTGCCAACCTCGCGGCAAACCGCGCAGAGGGCAAGGACGACCACGAGCGCATCTCGGTAGACGTTGAGGGCTACCGCGAAAAGCGCGAGGAAACGCTCCGCGCACTCGCACGCAGAATGGCTGCAAAGGTACAGAAATACGGCAAGAGCGTCGTGCTGGAGCCGATGAACCCCTACGAGAGACGCATTATCCAC
>CAYQBT010000171.1:0-3747 GCA_964415775.1 uncultured Lachnospiraceae bacterium | reverse complement strand
CATGTCTTTTGAAAACGCAACCGAGGAAAGATTCATCACCGCAGCAAAGGAATTTGCTGTTCTTGGGTTAAGTAAATAAGCAAAACAGGCAGCCGTTTGGCTGCCTGTTTTGCTTTAAATCTTTCTCGCAAGAATTAAGGTCTCATACGATGTAAGCGTGATCTCACCGCTGATTTCCTTCTTATCGTCTGCGGTTATCCAGCTATACTTTGTGGAAGTCGCAAGCGGCTTTGTTGCAAAGTTCTGTAAAAATACATACACGGTTTCGCCGTCGGTTCTCGAATGTGCGGTCATACCGTACGGAAGCTCGCCGTCAAAGTCGGAAGTAATACCGCACTCGTTAAGCAAAAGTTCTGTAAACTTATCGTTGAAATCGTCCTTGCCGCGGAAAGCGGTGTAGTAGGCTTTGCCCTTTCCGTAATTGTTTACGGTAATGGCAGGCATACCTGCGTAAAAATCCTCGCCGTAGGTTGCAAGCACCTCTGCGCTCTTTGCATGAATCAGCTCGCAATAGTCAACTGCCTTGTACGTTACGCCGTCCAGTTCAACGGTATTGTAATCGTCGGGATAAAGCGTATCGATCTCTTCGTTCCAGATGCCGAATACATCCTTGAGCTTGCCACCGGGGAAACCTCCAAGGTGGCAACGGTCATTCTCGTTCACCATGCCCAGCATGTATGTACACTGCAGAGTACCGCCGTTCTTAACAAACTGCTCCAGCTTATCGATCATCTTGTCGCTTGTAACGTACAACTGCGGAGCAACGATCAGGTCATAGCAACTGAAGTCGTCATCCTCGCCGATGATCTCAACATTGATGCCGCGCTTCCAGAACGCAAAATAGTGCTCGCAAAGCGTTTTGTGCACCTGCTTGTCGCCGAGCCTGAATCCCTGCGTGCGGTCGAGCGCCCAGCGGTTCTTCCAATCGTAAATAATAGCAACACGGCTCTCGGTAACGGTGCCAAGTACATCGTCAAGCTTCCCGAGGCGCGCGCCTACCTCGGTTACATCACGGAACACACGGGTGTTTTCATGTCCGACGTGGTCAACAACTGCACCGTGGAACTTTTCTGTCGAGCCGCGGCTCTTTCTCCACTGAAAATAGCAAACGGAATCGGAGCCGTGTGCCAAAAGCTGCATTGCCGCAAGCATATGCATACCGGGACGTTTGAGCTTATTAAACTCATGATGATTTACATTGCTCGGCGTGCATTCCATCTGTATAAACGGCTTATGCTTCAGCGAGCGGTTCAGGTCACACCGTAATGCATGCTCACACGCAAGTTTTATGTCGGACGCATCGCCTCTCCACTCCGGATATGAATCGTGCGATACAAAATCAAGTTCCTTTGCAAGTGCTCTGTAATCCAGTCCCGTGAAAAATCCCATCAGGTTTGTTGTCACAGGTACGTTCGGCGTAAACCTACGGATAGGCGCGATTTCATTCTTGAAGAAATCAGTCGTCTGGTCGGTCGTAAAGCGAAGCCAATCGATTCGAAGACCGGTCATAGTACGTTCTCCCATCTGTGCAGGGGGATCAATCTGGCTCCAGTCGGTAAAGGTATGCGACCAGAACGGACCCCACCACTGGTCATTGAGTTCATCCAGCGTGCCGTACTTCTTTTTAAGCCATTCACGGAAAGCGCCACGGCAAAGGTCACAATGGCACTCGCCGCTATACTCATTGGAAACATGCCATGCAATAAGCGCAGGGTGATCCTTGTAGCGCTCAGCAAGTAGACCGTTAATTTTCGCAACCTTTTCACGGTAAATGGGCGAGGTAAGGCAATGGTTGTGTCTTCCGCCAAACCAACGGCGATGTCTTGTTTCGTCCACTCGCAAGACCTCGGGGTATTTCTGTGCCATCCATGCAGGACGCGCACCGCTCGGCGTTGCAAGAATGACTCTGCCGCCGTTTGCATAAATATCGTCCATCGCTTTGTCGAGGAAAGAAAAATCATACTTCCCTTCTTCGGGTTCGAGTGCCGCCCATGCAAAAATGCCGACAGACATCGAATTGCAGTTTGCAAGTTTAAAAAGGCGCATATCTTCTTCAAGAATCTCGGGATAGTTCTGCCACTGATCGGGGTTATAGTCGCCGCCATGCAAGAAGTGCTTGAAATTTTCATTCATGTAAATCTTTTTCATTTATTTTTCTCTCCTTCGGGTGCAAATATATTTCTACAAGCACATTATATAAAAACAAAAGCCGGAACACAATGCACAAAACTTTGAAAAAAATATGCACATTATCAAATAGATATGTATTTACTGCATGTACTGTATTACGCGATATACAAACGGTGCATCTTGAAAAAGGAGTGGAAAAATCCCACTCCTTTCAAACGTTTTCTATTACAACCGTGCGCGGTAATTAAAACACGCTTGCCGATGCTATCATCGTATAACTGTTATATTGCGGCATTTTGCCTCTGGTTCCGGGTCTTATATAGTCGAGCACTTCAACATCATATTCTTCAATCGCCTCGATCTCACCGTTCACATACGCGGTGATTTTTTCTTTAGCGGTAATGAGTCTTTGCTTCAGACCGCCAAGACGGATGTCCTGTATTTCAAAACCGAACGGTTTGTTCTCTTTCATCCAGAGCGCTTTGAATTTCTGATAGAACACTTCGAGCAGTTCACTTGCTTTTTCAAAGTCCTTGACTATAGCACCGAGTGCCTCTTTATCGTCGTTTTTGTATGCCTCTCTTGCACGCATTCCAAGGTCGTATTTCACGGCGAGAAGCTCACAAAGTGCCGCCTCGCTTTCAAAAATATACGCATATTTGCTTCCTTTTGCATTTTCGTACAAGGTCTTTGCATGTGCCTTGTAGTCTGCAGGTGCGTCCGGGTTTACAGCTAAGTCAAACGTGCCGCAAAGAGGGTCGTTGTAAAGCATGACCTTGGAAACATTTGTACGGTGCACATTGTCAGGTGCTACACGGTTCGGAAGATCCAGCGACATCATCCGGTCATAGTCCTCTCCCGTTGCCTCTTTAAACCGTTTTTTGATCTCCCCCTCGTCGGTAATCCCCTCATAAGCCATGCGGGATGCAAACAGTGCAGGAAGAAGCGACCAGTATGAGCATTCCTTGCCGTTGTCGCCCCACATCGTAATGAAAATGTTTTCAATACCGTTTTCTGCACAGGATCGCATAGCAGGAGTCATAGACCCTATCGACCATTGATTAAACGGAGCAAAGCCGTTCCAGCTCCATGCACCGCCGGCAAACCATGTCGGCGTTCCGAATTTCTTGTGCTGCGCGATCATATTGTCATAGAAAGCCTTTTCGTCATGATAATAGTCCCAATAAACAAGTTCGACTCCCTCGGGACATTTTGCAACAATTTCATCGGTTATAATATCTTCGCTTGAATGGTATGCTCCGTGATTTGCAAGACGGAAGAACATATCCGACCACATGATCGGTGTCAGGTCATATTTCTTGGCAATTTCAATTACCTTTGCAAGATGCTCGCTGAGAATATCAAAACGGTTGCGGTATCCGTTTCTGTCAAGATATCTGCCGAGGCCGAGCATGTGTGCTTCATCCATACCGATATGAACGTACTCGGATTTGAACACCTGCTTTACCGTTTTAAGCATATTTTCGATAAACTCGTATGTACGCTCATCTCCGACAAGCAGAATGTCGGCGGTATCTCTGATCTTTGCATAATCGCCGTAGCGGAAAATCTGATTTAAGTGCGCAAGCGTCTGTATGCAAGGGATAACCTCGACAT
>CAYQBT010000170.1:0-3808 GCA_964415775.1 uncultured Lachnospiraceae bacterium | reverse complement strand
CTGCGGAAGCGATCGGCAGCATAGAGAGCACCAAAAGCAAAGACAAAAGCGTGCGAAATGTTTTTTTCATAGCATTCTCCTCTTAGAAAGTGTCTTGTACATTCTGTCTACATTCTACAATATTTTTGTCTGCCCGTAAATACAAAATCACAACTTTCTTGTATAAAAAATAAAGGTAGGCGCTGTTTTGCAATACAAAAAGCCGGCTCTGCAATTTGCAGAGCCGGCTATGTCGGTCGGTTTACTTAAATGCAATGGGAGCGCCCCAGATAAAGTCGTACGCGCAGACCGGCGTGTCGAATACGCTGAGACCGATATAGACCATACCGCCCTTGGTAAAGCCGGTGGAGCCTGCCTTGCCGATCACCGCACCCTTTTTGACGATGTCGCCCGTCTTGACGGTGACCTCGCCGAGGTTGTGGTACCAGCTGATCAGACCGTAGCCGTGATCAATGGCAACCATCGTGCCGGAATATGCGGTGGTCGTGGTGTGGAGCACCTTGCCGTGCATCACAGCATAGACGTTCGAGCCGTCCTTTGCGTAGTATTCCACGCCGTCCAGACGGAACTTTTCGTTTGTGGACTTGATGGTCTGGTTGCGTCCGTAGCCTGCCTTGACCGAATAGCCATTCTCGGAGGACTCGCTTACGCCCGTGCCAAAGGTGGTGTCGTCAAAGTAGCGGGTGGAGAATTTGCCTTTTGTGATGTCCTTGACGAGATTTGCATAGGTGGCAAGCGTTTCTGCGGTGCGAGTTGCATCCACGGTCGCTTGGGGCACATCGTATACGTTGTTACCGAACTTCTTTTCCGCAAGCGTGAACGAAAGCTCATAATTGATGCCCTCATAGCCAAGGGTGAGCTTGTACTCGCCGGGAGCAGTATCGTATGCGGTGGGCAGCAGGGCATACGCATTGTTGCCGTCTGCGTAGAAGACGGGCGCAATGGGTTTGCCGTCATGCGTGAGCGTGGGCGTTGCGGTGAAGGAGATCTTTTCGGGCTCCTTTACGCTGATCGCGGTGATGAGAGCAACATCGCCGGGCTCAAAGGGCAGATAGCTGTTGCCCTCGGGTGCATTCTCGGCAGAGAGTGCAAGGAAGAACTCGGTCTTGGCTTCAATATTCAAAAGGAACCTGTAGTTTGCGGTACCGCTGGAGGGATGCTCTTCGTTGCCAAGCCATTCTGCGGTTGCCTCAATGGCAAGTACAGAGTGCTTTTTGGTATCGACTGCACCGGCAAGACCTGCATAGTCGCCGTCATAGAGCAGTTCGCCCTCGGCACTCTTTACGCTGACGGTAAAGGTTGCAGGCTCACGGGAGAAGCCGAATTCCAGACCGCTCTTTGCGATGTAGGAGACGGTGCCGTCTACCGTTTCGCCGAGCGTGGAGCGCATTGCCTTTTCACCGCTGGCGGTGGTGTATGCCCACTCATACGAAGCGGGGATCAGCACGTTTTCGCCGTTCCGGAGCGTCGGCAGATAGGCTTCTGTGTACAGGCTCTGTGCATACTTGGTCTCGAGGAATGCCGCGGCATCCTCCTCACTTACCATATAGGAAACGCCGTCGGGATCGAGATAGTAGACTGCGCTTGTATTCTGCGAGAAGAAATAGCGGTACTCGGTCGCGCGGTTGCCCTCGGTGTAGGCAACCTTAAAATACTTCGCGCCCGAAAGAATATCGGGGGGAGACTGCAGTTTGATCGCGTTCCGGTTGATGGTTTCAAGCAGCGTGGCGATCTCGCTGTCGGATTTTTCGGTATAGGATCGTCCCACGATGTCGCTGATCACGACCTCGGTGGCACTTTGGGATGTAACGGGCTTTTGGCTCACATTTACATAGTTTGCGATCGCAATGTATGTAGGCACGAAGAGCAAAACGATGAGCAGAGCAATCAACAGTTTGTTCTTTTTCATCATAAACCTCCTAAAATAGTATTCCTGATTTCATTATACAGAAGTGCGAGGCAAAGGTCAAGCACCTTTATATATGCTTTTGCTGTTTCATCCAGATATGCATGATGAGCCTGTGCGGCAGGAGCTTTACGCCGAGCACCTGCAGCTTTACAGGACTTACATCGTCGAACCGGTTGCGGGAACCTTGATCTTGCGGTACTTCTGCGGTTCTTCGTAGATCGACTTCTCGGTTTCGTCCGCATAGATGACGGCCGCCTTGCCCTTGAGGGCAAACAGCGAGGTGCCGCCGGCGGTACGGGTGGTCTTTTCGGGGATCAAGGCGCTCTTGATGGTGATCGCCTTGTTCTGATCGGAGACAAGAATAATGTCCTTTTGCTTGTCCTCGAGGATCGCGGCGACGATCGGGGATGCACCCGAATATACGCCCGACAGCTTCTTGCGGCTGGAGCGGAACTGGTAGTTTCCAAGTCCCACGCGCACGCCCTTGCCGTTCTCGAAGATGTAGATCATATTGTACTTTTCAAGGTCGGGGGTGATCACCTTCATAAAGATCGGCTTTTCACCGTCTGCCATATTCAGCTTGGCGGGCAAAAAGTCGCCGAGTGCCGATGCCTTGACCGGATCAAAGTCGCGCACGCGGGCGCGGTACATCTGCCGCTGATCGGTGATAAAGAGAAGCTCGGCGGTGTTGTCGCAGTCCTCGGTAAAGGTTACGCGGTCGCCCTCTTTCAGCTTTTGTTCATCTGCACCGCGAAGCGAGACCAGCGTGATCTTCTTGAAGTAGCCCTCTTTTGTGAGCAGGATGCGTGCGTTGTAGTTTTCAAAGAAGTCCTCCGCGGTGGCAACCTGAATGTCCTCAGCGGAGATGAGCTGTGTTTTACGCGGCTTCGCATACTTCTTTTTGATCTCGGCGAGCTGTTTTGCAATTTCGGCTTTCAGCTTGAGCTCGTCTGCGATGATCTCTTCCAGTCGGGCGATGTCTGCCTGCAGATGCTTGATCTCCTCCAGACGGTTGAGGATGTATTCCTTGTTGAGGTGGCGAAGCTTGATCTCGGCGATATATTCCGCCTGGATCTCATCGATGCGGAACGCCTCCATGAGGTTCGGGACGACCTCGCTCTCCTTGGCGGTGCCGCGCACGATGGCAACGGCTTTGTCAATGTCGAGCAGGATCTTGCCGAGTCCGAGCAGAAGATGCAGTTTGTCCTTTTTTTTGCCGAGTTCAAAGGTGAATTCGCGCTTGACACAACCAAGGCGGAAGCGGATCCACTCATTAAGGATGCCCTTGATGCCGAGCTGGCGGGGGGCTCCGCCGATCAGCACGTTGAAGTTGCAGTCAAAGGAGTCCTCAAGAGGCGTGAGCTTATAGAGCTTTGTCATCAGCTTGTCGGGATCGGTGCCGCGGCGCAGGTCGATCGTAAGCTTGAAGCCCGAAAGGTCGATCTCGTCGCGCACATCGGTAATATCCTTGATCTTGCCCGATTTGACCGCGTCTGCGATCTTGCCCATGATCGCCTCGATCGAGGTGGAATAGGGGATCTGGGTGATATCGATACAGTTGGCGTTCTTGTCGTAGGAGTAGCGCGCACGCATCTTCACGGGACCGCGACCGGTCTCGTAGACCTGTTGCATTGCCTCGCGGTCGTAGATAATATAGGCACCGCCGGGGAAATCGGGACCTTTGACAAGGTCAAGCAGGGTATCCATGGTGGTGTTCGGGTGGCGGAGCAGGGCAATGGTCGCATCGCAGATCTCGCCGAGGTTGAACGAGCAGATATTGGATGCCATGCCGACTGCAATACCCATGTTGGGGGAGACCAGAATGTTCGGAAAGGAGGTCGGGAGCAGGGCGGGCTCTTTCGTGGTGTTGTCATAGTTCGGCACCATGTCCACCGCGTT
>CAYQBT010000169.1:0-3823 GCA_964415775.1 uncultured Lachnospiraceae bacterium | reverse complement strand
AAGCAGGTGCAGCCCTCCGCCCGGGGCGAGCTGGAGATCACCTCCGTGAACAACGCCTATCTGGAGCTGGGCGAGCTGAATGTTATCACCTTTGACAAGGATTTCGTCTGGCTGGATGCGGGTACGGAGGACAGCCTGCTGGAGGCCGCCTTCACCATTCACAACATCCAGAAGGCGGGCGACACCCGCGTGGGCTGCATTGAGGAAATGGCGTTCCGCAACCACTGGATCGACGGCGTGCAGCTCAACTGGCTGGCGGACGGTCTGGGACAGACCAAGTATGCCAAGTATCTGCGCGACCGCGCGGAGGAAAAGTAAAAAATCATTCGTATCAAGGGGCATTCCCGCCTGCGTCAGGCGGGAATGCCCTTGTGCAACACGAAAATTTCACCAATGTTACACTTGTGTTACAAATGGCGGAAACCCCTTGCAAAGCGGAAATGGGATACTATAATGCAACATGAAAGGCTGGGGTGGAGGAGCGAAGGCTCCAAAGCTCGAACGCCAAAATAAAAAAGGAGGAAACTTCCATGAAGAACCTGAAGAAGGTTGTGGCCCTGTCTCTGGCTGCCGTCATGATGTTTGGCATGATGGTCGTCGGCGCCGGCGCTACTTCCTACAAGGACGACGCTGACATCAGCAACAAGACTGCTGTCGCCGTTATGTCCGCCATCAAGGCCATCGAGGGCTCTGATGGCTCTTACAACCCCCTGGGCAATCTGTGCCGCGCTGACGCTGCCGTCATCGCTGCCCGCGTCGCTCTGACCCGCGGTGTTGCCAACAACCTGCTGGCTGTTGCCACCACCTACTCCGACGTCGCTGCTGACAGCTACTACTCCGGCGCCGTGGCTTGGGCCACCAACACCGGTATTCTGGCTGGCGACGGCACCGGCAAGTTCAACCCCCTCGACGATCTGAACGGCTATGCTTTCGCTAAGATGCTGCTCTGCGTCCTGGGCTATGACGCCGAGATCGAGGGCTATGTCAACACTCCCGACTGGGCCGTCAACATCAACTTCGACGCCATGATGGCTGGCCTGCTGGCTGGTCTCGAGGGTGTCGACCTGAGCAAGCCCCTCACCCGTGAGCAGGCCGCTCAGATGGCTTTCAACGCTCTGAACGCCAACACCGTTTCCTACACTGGCGGCATGGACATCACCATCGGTGGCGTCACCATGACCCAGGGTGCTACCCGCACTGAGGACAAGACTGCTTCCTTCGGCGAGAAGAAGTACAACCTGACCTTCGTTCCCGGCACCATCAAGGCTGACGCCCTGACCGACGGCTACTGGACTCTCGACGACGGCATCACTGCCATCGCCGGCACCGAGGTCGTTGCTGAGGCTTCCATCGTGATCGAGGGCGAGCAGACCGCTCAGACCCTGACCGCTACCCTGAAGGGCCTCAAGGACAACACCGCTAAGATCAACTCCGACGCGGAAGTCGTCGCTGACGTTCTGAAGCTGACCGGCAACGGTGTTACCCTGAAGCTCTGGGTCAACACTGACAAGGAGATCTGCGTGATCGAGGAGACCCACGAGGTCTACACCGTCGTTTCCGGTGTTGTCACCAACCGCAACGGTGAGGTCACTGCCATCACCGTGACCAACGGCGACCGCTACACCCCCGCTGCTCCCAATGCTGAGCCCACCGCCAACAACCAGCTGTTCGACGCTCTGCTCGCTCTGGGCGTTGAGGAGAAGGACGTTCTGGCTGCCACCAAGGTGGACGGCGTGATCGTTTCCTACGCCAAGGCTGACGTTGTCGAGGGCAAGGTCGCCAAGAAGTCCGACGCTGAGGGCAACACCGTTGCTTTCACCGCTGGCGGCGTTGACTACAAGAACGCTAAGTACGCTACTGCTTATACCGCCGATCTGGGCACCAACTACAACATCTATCTCGACTCCAACGGCTTCGTTCTGAACATCGTTGAGATCGAGGAGGAAAAGGCGCAGCAGCCCGCTCCCGAGTACATCTACGTCCTCGAGGCTGGCTATGAGTCCGTCCGCGGCACCAAGACCTACTACTTCGCTGGCGTCACCATGGACGGCACCGAGGTCGAGGCTACCTATGTTCCCCACAAGGATCAGCAGGGCAACGTTGACTTCACCACCTTCGACATCGAGAAGGTTGAGGGCGCTGCGAACGATTGGGCCACCATCGAGAAGCTGGTCGCCTACACCGAGAAGGACGGCGTCTACACCTTCGCCAACGCCACTGCTGAGATCGTCAGCAACGTTGAGATCGCTGAGGGCGCTCTGACCCTGGCTGACGCTTACTTCTCCGCCAACGTGGAGTTCGTCTACCTGTATGCTAAGAACCAGCAGCAGAAGATCGTCCTGAACCCCACCACCATCACCAGCGTTCCCGGGGTTGAGCTCGGCACTAAGCTGATCATCTTCACCTCCGAGGATGCTGAGAAGCAGACCATCATCGACCGCGTCGTCGTCGTTGACAGCGCCGTCGCTGCTCCCGTTAAGGCTCCTGCCGCTCCTCCCGTCAACTACACTGAGGGCGTCTACATGATCAAGGAGGCCATCACCACCGACAGCTTCGATTACTACACCATCATCGAGGATGCCGATCCCTCCAAGACTGTTGTTCTGGGCTCCACCACCGTCTATGTTGACGGCGTTGAGACCGAGCTGTTCGTGAAGCAGACTGTTGCTCAGGACGGCAAGTACTCCGTTAGCACCATCGCTGCCGGCCTGTACAAGGTCGAGCTGGACGACAATGGCGCTGTCAAGACCATCAAGAGCCTGAACGACGCCTCCTTCGACACCGAGGAGACCACCGTTGAGGTCGTTGAGACTGGTCTGACCGTCGTCAAGGTCAACGGCAAGTACTATGTCAACCTGAATGGTGCTCTGGTCGACGCTACCGACGCTCAGGTCTACGACATCGCTGAGTCCGAGGATGGCGTGAACGCCGACATCGCTACCGTCTACGCCAACACCAAGGTTGGCGACACCGTGAGCGGCTACGTCGTCGTTGAGACCGACGTTGAGACCGGCGCTGCCGTCGTCACCGACATCGTTGTCACCGTTTACGAGATGGGCGAGGAGGCCTAATCGAAACGAATCCAATTCGTAACGATTACCTGTAAGTTCTAACCAAAACACCCCCGAACCGAAAGGTTCGGGGGTGTTTTTTTCTTGCGGTTTGCACGCTTTCATGCAAACTGCAAGAAAACGTCCTCCTCTTTTCAGAACGTCCCGGAAAAGGGGCGGGAAACGAGGAGGTTTTTTATGTCAACAGGAAAGACGGAACACTTTGGCTTGAACCAGTGGGAGCCGGAGGACGATTTCCTCCGCACGGAGTTCAATGAGGACAATGCCAAGCTGGACGCCGCCCTTGCGGCGGTGCAGGCGGCGGCAGAGGAGGGGAACGCGCGGCTGGACGCACTCACGCCCGCGGGGATCGGAGCCGTGGCACTGGACGGCAGCAACACCATGACGGGCGCGTTGTTGTTCAGCGGCGGCTATGGGAAAATCACTGCGCATTACGCATCTGCCGGCATCAGCCATCGTCCAAGCCCCGAGGATGCCACGAACTATACGTGGTTCGGCGTAATGGGCAGCAACGAGCTGAGAAACATGGCGCAGATCAGCCGCGCGGTAGACGGAAAAACGACGTTTTACCCCATCCTCCACACGGGCAACCTTTCGACGCTCGGCGTGGCGAAGATCGAGACGGGCAGCTATGTGGGTACGGGTACGGGCGGCGAGGACAACCCTACCAGCCTCACGTTCGGGTTCGTGCCGAAGATGGTTTTCGTTATTGGATCGGGTTCCAGCAGTTTTACGGATAGTGCACATATTGT
>CAYQBT010000168.1:0-3883 GCA_964415775.1 uncultured Lachnospiraceae bacterium | reverse complement strand
GACGCTGTTTGTTAGGAAAGGAAAACTATGAAAAAAGAACAGATACAGTATATTGCGATTCGCGCTCTGCGGTTTTGCATAGCGTTTTCGCTGTTTTTGCTTATCTCCTTTCTGGCGCACAAGGTGTTGCTCATATCCAAAAATCTTGTGGATTATCCGATCGAGGATCGGGTGATTTCAATCGTTTATGCTATTTTGAATCTGTTTCTTTATTATTCCGTGCTCCGCAGTTTCCTGATTACAGATCTTACTGCACGCAATCGGTATTTTGAAGCTGAAAATGCGCAGAAAAACAGCTTTTATCGCTTTAAATCGGTTGCGTTTGCGGTAACCTTATGCGGCACTGTGCTGATCGTATTGCTGCTTCCTATGCTGTTTGGCAGTATCGAGCTTTCCTACTTTTCGGGGCTCGCCGAGCCGGTTTGTCGGTGGATCCTGCTCGCGGCATATTTGCTTTTGGTGCCCGTGATCTATTTGTCATCCGTTCGTGAATGGGATATTCTCAAAGAAAAAGGAAAAACGGAACAAGAGCATATAAAAAGCCTGTTGACGCTCCTTGGAAATATCGGTTGGGTATTCTTTTCTTATCTCGGAATCGCATTTTTCTGCCCGTTGATACTGCCCGCGGTATACTCCACCGGACGAATTTTGCGTGTTTTAGGGTACAAGGTACTTTTCATCCTTGTCTCGATTGTTTTGTTGATTCTCGCGGCGATCGGTTTGCGAGCGGTTTTGATTCGGCAAAGGTTTGTTCGCGCTCTTCGAAAGGCTTCCCACGCCAACGGCTGGAAGCTTTCTGCAATCACACATCCGTATCTGTCGCTTTTCTTGGATACGGATGGTTGTAGCTTTGTGCTGAAAGCAAACGGAAAAACATACACCTGCAAGATGCTTTCCGGCATCCGACGGGATAATCCGATTCGCTTCTTGGGAAACGGGCAATGTGTGATCTTCACCGAATCCGCATTCGTCGTTTGGTGGATGATATTATGCAGTTCCATACGCAGTTTTCGTATGCATTCGAGGGGGAAGGCAAAAAGATTCTGATTATTTCGCCGACTCCGTACAAAATGTTCGTCACAGGCGGCGGAACGAACCATGCTTTGGATATAGGAGACCGCGTCGGCGAATATATGATCTATACCGGTACGAGCTTTATCAACGCCATACAGCGGGATTCGATTTGATATATAAGCAGGAGAAAACGACATGAACGAAAAGCAAGAGATTAAACTTCAAAATTTGGGTTTGTATTGCCGCCGTGGGGTAAAAACGTTACTGTTGCTGATCGCGTTGCAGTTTGTGTTCAATATCATTTTTGCAATGATATTTGATAATCTTTTCCGCGGCTGGGGATTCACCTACCACGCCGCCGTACTTGTGTATTCTCTGCTTGTGGAGGCATTTCTTGTATATTCTCTTGCGGACATACTGATGATGCGGAACGAAAAAGCGGATGGCTATATCGCCACATTGGAAAGTACGGAGAATTTCTGCCTGAAAAATGCGATCAAAAGGGCTTTTGTGCAATACGCTTTGCCCGCTTCTGTGGCGTTTGCGTTCTTCCTTCTGCCTTGTCTTGCATTATATTTATATACGGGCGGCGTCTATCGCTTTTTCGAAGCCGTACCCATTGAGCGCTACTATTTACCCGAGGCATTTTGGTTCCACGTTTTGCCCGGCGCGGTGCTTGGATACTTTGCGAATATCCTTTACTTCATGCTGCTGTATACGGGCATTGTGACTTGGCACCATGCAGCTTGGTTTAAAAAATACAAGAATAGAACACGGGATTGAAATATTTTTCCCGATCATACGAGGTAACCGTAATGTCCGAAATCTATGAAAAAATTTATGCCGCCGTGCGGGAGATCCCGCGCGGCAAGGTGGCGACCTATGCACAGGTTGCCGCCATGGCGGGGAATCCGCGCATGTGCCGCGCAGTTGGAAATGCGCTGCACCAAAATCCCTATTATGGCATCGTGCCGTGCCACCGTGTGGTGAATGCAAAGGGATACCTTGCAAAAGGGTTTGTGTTCGGCGGCGATGGTGTGCAGGCGGAGATGCTCCGTGCCGAAGGGGTAGAGGTGATCGACGGAAAAGTCGATCTCCAAAAATACAGAATGTAACATACCGTGGATGCGTCCTCGGTATGTTTTTCTTTGAAATGTTTGGTATAGGTATTGCGATTTTCTGTTCTTTTTGGTAAAATATATAAACGGAATGTACCTGTTTTATGTAAAGAGAGGGCTTTTTATGAAAAATGTTTTTCGCTTGGGGATTGTGGCACTGGTATTTGCCGCATTGACCGTAACACTCTGTGCCAAGGAGATCGTTGTCTATGAAAACGATTTTTCCTCCGCGGATCTTGCGTCCTTTGAGCAAAAGGGAAACTGGAAGGTTGAAAACGGGACGCTTACGACCTCCAGCGGCAGCGGATCTGCATATTTAATATATACAATTCCTACCGAACATGCAGGGAAGGATTTTCAGGTAGACGTTGACTTCATCGGTCACACTTCTACAGGCGGTATCCTGATCGGCGGCACCGGAAAAGGACTCACCAAAGCACCGCCGTCCTATCTCGGCTTTGATTGCTTTATCGGTACAAACGGTCAAAAAGGCGCGCTGGGATGCTATACGCCGAGCGGCACCTGGAGCGGCAATATTGTTGCGAGCGACGATATTATAAAAGTCAAGGATCTGCATCTCACGGTGCGTGTGGTCGGCGATCAACTGACGTACAACGTGACCTCTTTGGACGGTAAAACGACCTATTACGGTGTGACCTACGACCAAGGCACCTCGGAAAGAGATCTGTACGAGGCATTCGGCGGCACCATCGGACTTCGCAAATTCTATACCGATCGCGGCGTGTTTGACAACTTCCGCCTGACGGTATTTGAAGACGATGTGCTCCCCGAAATGAAGCAGACGATCGACTTTGACGGCGTGGCATTTTCGGCAAGCGGCTTGCAGAAAAACGGCAGCGCGGTTATCGGAAACGGTACTATGCTGACCAAGACTGCTCTGGAGGCGAATTTCAAGGCAGAGGTTATGCTGACACCTGTCGGAAACAGCAAGCTGTTCTTCGGAATGGATGATAACGGCGACGGATACGCATTTGAGATCCACAAGGAAGATGAAACCGTTGCCCTGTATCAGATCAAAAACGGAGAGTATACCTGCTTAGGACGCAAAAAAACGCCCGTAGGCGGCGATTCGTATCTTGCATCGGTTTCGGTACATCAAAACGTTGCAACGGCGGTTTTCGACAATTTTTCGCAGGGAGAGGACGCCTTCTTCTCCTTTGAACTGAATTTGAAAGACTACAAAGCCGGCAAATTCGGTTTTTGGCTGGAGGGCGGCAAGGTTGAAGCCTTTTCGATCTTTGATAGCGTTGGCAAAACAGGCGATACCTACAGAAATCCGGTGAATACCGGTGCCGATCCCGACGTGCTGTTCTATGACGGTACATATTATCTCTATCATCGTATCTCCAACGGCAATAATATTTTCCGCGTATATACATCGCCCGATCTTGCACATTGGAAGGCGCGTGATATCGTCTTTACACACAAGCCGGATCAGTATAATACAACGAGCTATATGAGCCCCAATGTGTTCTACAATAAGAGCGACGGATACTTCTACCTGTTCTATGCGGCAAAGAATCCGGAGGGCAGCAATCGTATTTTCTGTGCGTATGCTACGTCTCCCTACGGTCCTTTTGAGCACAAAAACGGGCAGGTGCCTCTCCACGATGTTCCGGAGATCGGCGGACATCCGTATCAGGACGAAAGTGGCAAGGTTTACATATCCTATGTGCGCTTTAGCAATGGCAATCACATATATCTTGAGGAAATTACCTTGAAAGACGGTG
>CAYQBT010000167.1:0-3902 GCA_964415775.1 uncultured Lachnospiraceae bacterium | reverse complement strand
AGCTTTTACAGTTGCCGGCTCTGCGGTTTGCGCCATTGCATTCTTAATAATGTCAAACGCACTCTTTGCCGCTTCAGCAGCCATAAGAAGCTGTGGCAGATACACGGTATTCTTTTCAAATCCCGCGCCGACAATGTCAAGTGCGGGAATGATCTCGTCTTGTACGATCGAAAGTGTCGGAGTATCCGTCAACAGCATAGCAGTAAGCTTCGCCGCCTGCTCTTTTAAGCCTTTCACGATTGCCCGCTGTAACGCAGCCCCCGAACTATCGATATTCCCTACAGGTGCCACGGTGTTTACCACCGTATTCTCCGGAACATAGCTTTCCGCCAATGCAATATATGCAGCGCAGTTGTCGTCCATACCGCGAAGCGCGCGGCAGGTATGATATGTCTTCATCATTTCCGAAGAATACGGGTTCATGATCGCCGCTGTCAAACCGTTCGCAAGCGCCATGGCAAAAAAAGCGCTGTTCACCGCGTCGCGGTTTGGTAAACCGAAGGATACATTCGAGACACCGAGCGTGGTATTCGATCCAAGTTCTTCACGGATGATCTGTAGGGCACCAAGTGTAACATTTGCAGCGTTCATATCGGCGCTGATCGGCATCGTCAGGGTGTCGAAAACAATATCTTTCTTCTGAATTCCGTACGATGCAGCGGTATCGATTATTTTCTTCGCGATCGCCACTCTTCCTTCAATGGTAGCGGGGATTCCATCTTCATCCAGCGTAAGCGCAACGACAAGTCCGCCGTATTTTTGTACCAACGGAAAAATCGCGTGCATGCTCTCCTGTTTACCGTTTACAGAGTTCACCATCGCCTTGCCGTTATAACGGCGAAGGGCGGCCTCCATAGCGTCAGGGGAAGCAGTATCGATCTGCAAGGGCAGGTCGCTGACTGCCTGAATCTCAAAAACGGCATTTCGGAGCATAGAAACTTCGTCAATTTCGGGAAGTCCGACATTGACATCCAGAATATGTGCACCTTTGTCCTGCTGATGTATCGCTTCGGACAAGAGGTAATCCATATCGTTATCCTTCAGCGCCTGCTTGAGTCGCTTTTTGCCTGTCGGATTGATACGCTCACCAATCAATGTGGGAAACTCGCCCAAAACATGCGCATGTGTATACGAAGATACAAACGAAACGTTCTTCTCGGAGATCGTCATTGGTGAAAGGCCTTGGATCTTTTCAGAAAGCGCCTGTATATATGCAGGTGTCGTTCCGCAACAGCCGCCGACAACACGCACGCCCTTTTCGATCAGCAATTTGACATCTTCGGAGAATGCATTCGGCAAAACATCATATACTGTTTTGCCGTTTTCGCTTTTCGGAAGCCCTGCATTGGGTTTTAAAATCACGGGAACAGAGGCATATGCAAGATATTCTTCCACAACGGTAGATAGTTGCTTCGGACCGAGCGAACAGTTTACACCGATTGCATCCGCACGCATGCCCTCAAGCATGGCAACTATAGCGGCAGGTGTGGCGCCCGTCATCAGCTTGCCGTCCTCACCATACGCATTGGAAACAAACACAGGCAGGGTGCTGTTCTCTTTTGCGGCAAGCAGAGCCGCCTTGGTTTCGTAGCTGTCGTTCATGGTCTCAATCATGATGAGATCCACTCCGTATTGTACGCCCAGCTTTACTGTTTCGGCAAAAACGGCAACCGCATCCTCAAAATCAAAATCCCCATAAGGCTTCAAAAGCTTCCCGGTGGGGCCGATGTCGAGAGCAACATATTTATTGGCTTCGCTTGTACTGCATTTTGCGGCTTCTCTCGCATTTTTGACCGCTGCTTCTATGATCAATTTCAGTTCATTCTTTGAAAAATGCAAAAGATTTGCACCAAAGGTATTGGTATTGACAATATTACTGCCTGCATCATAGTAATCACGGTGGATCTTTTGCACAACCTCGGGATGCGTAATATTCCAACGTTCCGGGCGCTCTCCCGCTTTGAGTCCGGCATTTTGCAACAGAGTTCCCATGCCGCCGTCAAGCATTACAATATTATCCTTTAAAAACTCCAAAACATTCATTCTTCAACTCCAAAGTAGCGAAACACACATTTCTCTCATTTCCCGAGGATGTCCGAAAGATTATTTTGAATCTTTGCGGCAACATCCGGTTTATTCATAGAATATACATGCACATTTTTGATGCCATTTGCATACAGATCGATGATCTGATCGGTAGCATAGGCAATACCGGCTTGCTTCATCGCGGCAGAATCCCCGCCGAATTTATCCACAAGGCTCTTGAAGCGTTGGGGCATAAACGAGTCCGACAGTTTGATGGCGCGATCGACCTGACTCACATTGGTAATCGGCATAATACCGGGGATCACAGGAATCATAATGCCTGCTTCACGGATTTTATAGAGAAAGTTATATAGCAAATTGTTATCAAAAAACATTTGTGTGGTTAAAAAGGAGCATCCGGCATCCACTTTTTCTTTCAGATAGCGTATGTCTTCCTTTTGATTTTCACTTTCGGGGTGTATTTCAGGATAGCACGCACCACCAATGCAGAAATCCGCGTCACTTTCTTTTAGTTCCCGCACAAGGTCGATTGCATGATGATAGTGCCACATGCTTCTCTCCGCTTGCTCCAGCGCAGGTGTAAGGTCGCCGCGCAGTGCCATTACATTCTCAATCCCCGCAGCTTTTAGAGCCTCAATCTTGTTATGAACGGTCTCTTTTGTGGAGGAAACACAGGTAAGATGGGACAAAGTCGGAACACTATATAGCTTTTTGATGTTTTGTGCGATTTCCAGCGTATATTGACTTGTTCCGCCGCCGGCGCCATAGGTGACGCTCATAAACGAGGGATGCAGTTTGGCGATCTCCTCGGTTGCGTGTTTTACACTCTCGAATGCAGTATCCGCCTTAGGCGGAAACACCTCAAAAGAAAGAGACAGTTTGTCTTGTAAAAGCAATTCCGAAAGCTTCATAGTTTTGATTCCTTATCTGTATAAGTCTTTTCAACCTCAGTTACTGTAAGCGCTTCTCCGGAAACTTTGAATTTAATTTCAAGATCAGCGAACGCAAAGCCATATATGCGCGTAGGATCGTCGATATATTGCGGGCGGGGATCCTCGGAGAGCAGTTCCAACAGTGCATCTCGCTTTTCTACCGGCACCATAACCAGGAGCCTTTCGGGAAAATCCACATGTAGCGTGTATTCCTTGCGCGCATCTGCAAAGCCGCTGATGGCATCGGGATGGCTGTCCGTAAACGCAAGATACGGTTTTATATCGTAGATTGGCGTGCCATCCATCAAATCAGCTCCGGAAACACGCAGCACGCTTCCCTGAGCTGTTTTTTCAATTCCTAGAAGTTTTACAGAGGATAGGCCGATTGGATTTGGGCGAAACGGCGAACGGGTTGCAAACACGCCCATGCGCTTGTTTCCGCCGAGTCGTGGCGGGCGTACTGTCGGCGACCAAGTGTCGCGCACGGCAGCAGAAAACTTCCAGATCAGCCACAAATGACTGTACCCCTCGAGCCCGCGCAACGCTTCATCGTTTCTGTACTCAGCTTCAAAAACGATCGTCGCTTCAAAATCTGCAAGCCCGCTTTGCCGCGGTATGCCAAACTTCGTCGGAAAATCGGGCTGTATATGTGCAATAACCTTCATAGGTTTTTCCATGACGTTCTCCCAGAATTCATATTTATCATAATTATATATGAAAAACTGCAAGAATGCAATGCTAACCGATATTTTAGTATTTTGGATTTTTGTTTTTCGATTGACACAAAAACAAAATTGTGATATACTGTTGCTACTTGCGGGTGTGGCGGAATGGCAGACGCGCCAGACTTAGGATCTGGTGTCCCCGACGTGCAGGTTCAAGTCCTGTCACCCGCACCAAAGCATTCAAACCCGAACCTTTTAC
>CAYQBT010000166.1:0-3926 GCA_964415775.1 uncultured Lachnospiraceae bacterium | reverse complement strand
TCGCTCGGTGCAGACCGCGTAGCGCTCGCATTCCTGGTAGAGGCATACGATGAGGAGGTCGTCGGCGAGAACGACACCCGCGTGGTCATGCATCTGCATCCCGCACTTGCACCCTTCAAGGCGGCAATTCTGCCCCTTTCGAAGAAGCTTTCCGAAAAAGCAGACGAGGTTCGCGCTGAGCTTGCCAAGTACTTTACGGTTGACTTTGATGAGACCGGATCGATCGGTAAGCGTTACCGCCGTCAGGACGAGATCGGCACGCCGTTCTGCATCACCTACGACTTTGAGTCGCTGGAGGATGGATGTGTAACCGTACGCGACCGCGATACCATGGAGCAGGAGCGCGTCAAGATCGCAGACCTCAAGGCATACATCGAGGAAAAGATCTATTTCTAAGCGAATATAAAAAAGAACCGCCGCGGCGGTTCTTTTTTACGTGGGAAGTTGTGCCCCGCTTACCTATCGCGCCACCTCTCCTGAAGGGTGAGCCTTGGATAGCAATTTTCTTGCAAAATTCAGAAGAGTCGTTGTTCCTCTGTTGATTTTGTGGTATATTAAGACTAAAGAGAAGCCTCGCCCTTTGGGAGAGGTGGCGGCGTAGCCGACGGAGAGGGAAAAATGGAAAGCTTGAAAAATATGGGCTATATGTATTGCGGTTTACTAATAAAGATGTAGATGAAAAGTTTAAAGGTGTCTGTCAAATGATTGATGAAACAATCATGGAGAGAATTGAAACTCTATCTTAAAACGCCCTCTCACCCGCTTTCGCGGGAGTTCTCCCGAAGGGCGAGCCTTATATAGCACTGTGTTATAATAAAAAGGTGAAACTTGCAATAAAAAGACGGCAAATTTGAATTTGGAAAAGGGAGTGATTTAATGGCTTTGTTTGATTTTTTAAAGAAAAAGAAGGCGGAATTGACCGATGAGCAAATGAAATGGAGTAAGATGTGGGAATTGTGGACAGAAGGGAAAGTAGATTCACCCTATGCAGAACTGATGACGTATCAAGGTGAAATCAACAACGGTGGGCACAGCCAGTATTTTACTAATCTTGAAAACACAGGTGATTTGCAAAAAGAGATGTCTGTGTTAGAAAGTGTTTTGCCGACAAGGCACAAAAATAATTTAAAAAAGGCATATGAAGCATATTTGGCGTTAGAAGAAAAAGCGGATGACGAAAAGGCTGGAGAAATAATGGAGCAGTGTGACGATGCGTTCTATGGGAATGAAGAAGAAATCAATAACATATTGAAAGAGTTTGCGGCTAAAATCAAACTGTAAATCTAGATAACAATCCCCCGACAGCTATGAGGTCTATCGGGGGATTGTTATTCTTATGAGAACCAGACGAGCTGTCTGTCTTTTACATTTATTTTACCAGATTTCTTCTGATTTTTCTTGTAGTCGTTTTTACAAACTCGGTATCGCGGATCTCAATTTTACGGATATGCTTGTAGCTGACGAGCCCGCGGTTGACCGCGTCGATCTTTTCCTTGAGTGCGGCTTGCACCGTTTCCTTTTCGGTGCCCTCGGGGAACTTGGTCATGTCGGGGTAGATCACGGCGGTGAGGATGATCGCGTCCGAGTCCTCTGCCTTTCTGCCAACAACCACGCACTCGGAAATCTCGTCGATTGGCTCCAGATACTCCTCGATCTCCTCAGGGAATACGTTTTTGCCGTTTTCCAGAACGATGACCGACTTTTCTCTGCCGGTTATGTAGAGGTAGCCGTCCTCGTCGAGGTAGCCAACGTCTCCCGTGCGGAAGAAGCCGTCCTCGGTAAATACGGCAGCGGTTGCTTCCTCGTCGCCGTAGTAGCCGAGCATGACATTGCCGCCCTTGACGCAGATCTCGCCGATGACGTGTCCGTCCTCGTTTGCCATGTTGCCGTCGATGCGGACTTCACAGCAATTGACTGCCGTGCCGACCGATCCGGGCTTCGGCGCATAGTATACGTCTACGGCAACCAGCGGGGAGCACTCGGTGATGCCATAGCCCTCCCAGATGTCGATGCCGAGGGAACGGAAGGTGTTTGCAACATCCTGATTTAAGGGGGCGCCGCCGCAGACGATCTTGCAAAGTCTGCCGCCAAAAGATTTGAGCACCGCGCTGAACAGCACGCGGCGGGCGTCAATGCCGACCTTGCGCATCGCATCGGAGGCACGCATCAGTTTTTTCATGAGTCCGTCCAGCTTTTTCTTGCGCAGTTCGTCCCAGATCTTCTTTTCCATGGTATTCACGAAGAGGGGAACGAGGACCAGCGCCGTGGGGCGGAATTTATTGATATTGCGGAGCACGTGGCGGAGCGAGTCGTTGATGGCAACGCGCATACCGTAATTCATGCCTGACAGGGTACAGCAGAGCTCATAGGTGTGGTGCACGGGGAGCACGGAGAGCAGTACATCGTCCGGAAAGAAGTAGACCGACTCGCAAGCCGCGTTGATCGCGGAGCAGACATTGTGCTCGGAGAGCATAACGCACTTGCTGGTGCCGGTGGTACCCGAGGTGAAGAGCATGACCGACATCTTGTGGACGTCGCTGTCCTCCTTGAATGCACTCGGTTTACCCACGCCCATCTCCATGATCTCGTTCATGTTCGGGCCGTAGGCATCGGGGGAGGCGCATTTGTACATCGGTACAAAGAGGATCTCGGGGTGTTTTGCCGCCATTTCGCGGAATTTGTTTTCAAAGAGGGGAGAGAATACGAATACCTCTGCGCCGCTACGGACTAAGAAGTTTTCGATCTCCTCGGGCGCAAGCTCCTTGTCGAGCGGGATCGCCACACCGCCGCCACAGACGGTTGCAAGGTATGCGATATACCATTTCGGCGAGGTCTCGCCGATCACGGCGATGCGCGCTTCGGATTTGCCCAGCTCTTTCAGACCCGCGCAGAATGCCTCGATCTTGTCGGCAAAGGCGCTGTAGGTCATGGTGTGCACGTTTCCGTTGCGGCTGAAATAGTCGAAGACGACCTTGTCCCCGTGCGAGGCATAGACGCGCACCAGATCGCGTACATTCTCCACGGGTGTGAAATCACGTTTTGTTCTTTTCATAAGGAGTTCCTTTTATCGTATTTTTATGAAAATAAAGTGCTGTTTACAAGAATATCTTTGGGAATTATACCACGCAAAGCGTGGTTGTGTCAATAGATTCGGGCAGAAATGTTTACAAGTAAACATCTTTTTGTCGGATATGTGAAAGTTCGCGTATTTTGCTTGCGAAAGTGTGCGATATGGTGTATTATATAGTATATAGTATACAATATAAGGAGGAAGACCATGTTCGGATATGTTCGTGCACAGCGCGAAGAGCTGACGGTACGGCAGGATACGCTGTATCGCGCCGCGTATTGCGGGCTTTGCAAGGAAATGGGACGCTGTACGGGGCAGTGCTCACGGCTCACCCTTTCCTACGACATGGTGTTTCTCTATCTCGTCCGCGCCGCGCTGACGGGTACAAAACCGCAGGCGAAAAAGAGCAGATGCTTTCTGCATCCCCTCCGTGCACGGCAGATGCTTGTGCCGGACAAGGAGCTTTCGTATACGGCGCGTGTCAGCGCGCTTTTGACATACGGCAAGCTCTGCGACGATCTTGCCGATGAAAAAGGGTGGAAGCGCTTTTGCAAGCGGTTGCTCCGTCCCGTGTTCGGCGCGGCGAGGGAGCGAGCCGACCTTGCGGAGCTGTATGCGCGTATCGAAACGCTGCTGGGGGAGCTTTCCGCTATAGAGGCAGAGAAGCAGTCAAGCGTGGATGCGCCGGCTGAGTTGTTCGGCAGGCTGCTTGCCGAGGTTTTCGCCTATGAAATGGAGGGCGATGCCGAAAAGATCGCGCGCGAGATCGGCTTTCGCACCGGTCGGTGGATCTACGCAGTGGATGCGGCAGACGACATGGACGAGGATGCAAAAAGCGGAGGCTACAATCCGTTTT
>CAYQBT010000165.1:0-3931 GCA_964415775.1 uncultured Lachnospiraceae bacterium | reverse complement strand
GTTTAAGGGTTGACTACATACGCCGTACACCGCACGGGCGGTATCATCGACAAAATATGCCTCCATACCGTAGATGACCTTGATGCCCCCCTGCTTTTCAGCGGCAAGCATCATTTCGGGAAACGACTGCACGTTGCCGTGGTCGGTGATGGCAACGGCCGTGTGTCCCCATCGTTTTGCCGTGGCGATCAGCTCGGCGGGATCGATGATCGCATCCATCTGCGACATCACGCTGTGCAAATGCAGTTCCACACGCTTCTTCTCGGCGTTGTCCTGCCGTAAAACTTCCTTGATCTCGACGATATGTAGCGGGCGCATGACATGCTCATTAAAGAAGGTATCCATGCGCACCTTGCCGTAGACGGCATAGCATTTGCCGGTCTTCATCTCGCCGACGAAGGCAGTCTCCTCCTTGGGGAACACACCGCGCAGGGATATAGAAGAATCCTTGTCGGTAATGCCAATGGTGACCGTGGTCTTATCCCCTTTTCGGGTGTCTTTGGCTTCGATGGAAAAGACCTTGCCCATGATAAGCTGCGTGCCCGTAACTTTTTGCAGCATGCGCATCGGCGTGGGTACGGCAAACTCAAATTCCTCGCCGAGGATCTGCTTGCCCTCGCTCACATCAAAGGTCATATAGCCGCTCTTGAACACCGTCTCGGAGATCTGCTCGCTGCCCATCTCCTCGGTCGTGAGCGTTGCCGCCATCGGCAGACGCTCGGGCGCGGGTGCTTCGATTGCCGCCGCACTCTCGGGACGGTAGGTATTCTCATTGGCAAGCGCCGTAGCGATGCTTACGTCCATGCGGCGAAGATCCTCTTCAAATACCGTGCGGTGGATGTTCTCCACAAATTCAGCGTTCTGGTTTGCGCGGATCTCAACCTGCATCTCGATGCCGAATTCGCTCTTGATCACACCCGCGATCACCGACGAGGTCTGCGCTGTTTCGAGCAGACCGATGCCGCCCATTCCAACAGGGATCTCGATCACGATACTGTCCCCGTCTATCTGTATATCCGCATAGTTGAAAAAGCCCTTCGACACCGTGCCTACGCGCTCGGTCTCCAGCAGTACGGAGGGCATATAGCTCTTGGAAAACAGCTCCGCCGGATAGGTCGGCAGAATGCGTATCGAGTTTAGGGCAAACGCCGCCTTGATCTCTCCCTCGATGGCATAGAGATCCTTCTTCTCCACGATCGCGGGAAAGGCAGTCTTGATCTCCAGCATACGGTTTCCCTTGTCCGCGCGGGGTTCGATGATCACACCGGCGGTAAGGATATCGGCGTAACGCTGCGCCGAGGGCATATATTTGTGCAGATATTCTGCTAATGTTTTTGCCATGGGGCGCTCCTTGTTCGTCTTACTTGATAAAACTAATCACACCGTGCAGGTTGGTCATTTGAACCTCCCCCTCAGTGCGCATATACTCGCCGTCCAGCGACCACGCGATCGGCTCCGCAGAGGAGATCTTCAGGCTCGACGCCTTGAAAAAGTCAAAGCATTTATTCTCAAAACTACTGGTGGAAAGCGAGTTGATGATCACATTCAGATCGGCAAGTGTTTTCGGCATCTTGATCAGCAATACCTCAAAAAGACCGTCATTGAGCGAAACAAGCTCACTCTTGAGCTTGACGATACCGCCAAACGAGGTAGAGTTGGCGATCGCGCCGAACACATAGTCATCCTCATACACCGTATCGCCCGAAACAAACTTCAGGTGGTAGGGCTTGATGCTTTGCAGATCCTTGATGCCCTCGAGCACGTAGGCCGTATGCCCAAGAATGTTTTTTACATCCTGCGCCGTGGTATACGAGGTTGCGGTGAATGCGCCGAACGAGGAGACATAGGTGAAATGGCGTTCGCCGAATTTGCCTACATCGAGCGGCAGGGGCAGACCGTTTGCAATCGCCTCGGCCGCTTTTTTAACATCCATCGAAATTCCCATGCTGGTGGCGAAATCGTTGGTGCTGCCGCAGGGGATATAGCCAAGCGGAATGGTCACGCCACTGTCCAGCATACCGTTGATGACCTCGTTGAGCGTACCGTCACCGCCGCAGCATACGATGAGATCATAGTCCCCGCCCTGCGCCGAAAATTCAGCCGCTTCTCCCCGTCTGCCGGTCGCCATGACCGTGGTGGCATAACCGCCGCGCGCAAAAATCTGCACAACGTCGAGCAGCATCGGCTTCAATCTTTTTTTCCCCGCCACGGGGTTCACGATAAGGAGCAGTTTTTTCAGCATAACGGGCACCTCACAGGCTATAGTCTCGGAATACTTTAATGATACCATAATTTTATCCTTTCGGCAAGCAAAAAATCGGAAATATACAAGAAAGAAGGAGCGGTCGGTCGGACCGCTCCTTCTTTGGAGGAAAAAACAACATCTATAGATGCAAGTATAGGAACCTTGTCCCTGTATACAGCCTACCACACAATTGTGAAGATTGTATGATTACAAGTTAAAAATTATCCGAAAATCAAAACAAAAAGGAGCCGTGGACTCCTTTTTTTATTCATACTTGTACTTGTACCGCACTTCGGAGAGAAGGTCGGACAAAAGATTGCAGGTGAAGATAGCATACAGCATCGCAAAAGCAAAATCCACCATCCACGCGATCTCGAACTCTGCAAAATACACATAGCCGCCCGAGACGTATGCGTCGTTTCGAAGCGGAATGGTTTTGACATCCACGACGAAATAGAAATACAGAACGCTCATGATCGCCGCGAGCACCGAGAAGATGCACAGGCGCACCGTTCTGCCGCCGTACACCTGTACGAGCGGACGCGAGCTACTCGACACACCCGTCACGGTATTGATACCGGTATGCGCGCGGACGATCCGCATCAGAACCGAGGCGAACACAAACATCAGAGCAACAAACAGCACCTGTGCGATCGCATTGGAGATCGCATAGCAGGCATACAGCTCCTGTGCGCGCTCGATCTTATGCACCGCGCTGTAAGGATACTCGTTTGTGAATACGATCATGTTCGCATAGGTCAAAGCCGATGCGGCAAAATAGAGCACCGAGGTCACCTTCAGCCAAAGCGTATTGCCCGCATCCTTAGCGATCACGCACGCAGCGACAAAAAACAGGATCGCCGAGATAAAATCGGGCAGGACGTTGATCTGGTTCAGGTAAAAATCTACCGAAAAGATCGCTGCCGCGGAAGCGAGGATCGTAAAGGCATACACGCGGCGCATAACAAAGATGCCCTGCCGCACAACTACCGTATTTTTATACTGCGCATACAGCCCGTTCCAGAACTCCGTCTGCTTTGCGATATGGCACACATAACGAAGCATATAGCAGAGCCAAACGATGCCGAACACAAGACCAACAGCCAACGAAAGCAGAATCAGAAGCGGACGGAAGTTCTGCAACGCCATGCCGTCCGGCGTGATGTACCCGAGGGTGTCGTGCGAGGAAAGATAGGTGATCTCGGGCAGCGTATACAGCACTGCCTTTGCAACAAGAAAGATCGCAGTCACGCGGAACAGGCTCTCAAAGTGTCTCGCACGCACACGGCGGGGACTACCGTCCTTTTTCCCGGGCTTTGCCTTCGGCTGCGGCAAAGTGTACAAAAACTCGCCGCCATCCTGTCTTGTACCGAGATAGGCAAGCCCGTCAAAAAGCAGGGAAAATGCCCGCAGGGCAAACACCGTTTCGAGCACGCCGTAGCTGAACGCAAAGACCAGATTCATGGTCTGCTCACCGACATTGACGCTGGTGATCCAAAGCAGCAGCAGTAGCGCCGGCAGTTTGGAGAGGGTGATCCAGAAAAGCGTAAAAAACGCGCGCTTTGCCTCGCCGAGATCCGCGCAGAGATCGCCGAGTTTCGTCAGTGCGATCACGATCAAAAGGCAGCCGATACAATCGGGCAGAATATCCATAATATTGAGATTGGGATTGCAGAAAAAGAATAA
>CAYQBT010000164.1:0-3935 GCA_964415775.1 uncultured Lachnospiraceae bacterium | reverse complement strand
GTTTAATTCTTTCACGCTAAAATCTCCTTGTATATTTATATATACTGGTATACTGGCTCTGAATTTAGTATACTTTACAAATATACACACGTCAACAAAAATTTAAAATTTTTGATACATTTTATACAACAGATACGAACTTTTTATACAAAAACATTTTTTCCGCGTGTTCATATGCTGAAACTACAGGAGGATTTGTACCGTGGGATCTATGCTATGTTCGCAAAAATCGAAAAAGGGACGTGTCCGCTCCTTTCTAAAAAAGAGTATCTGCTTTATTCTTTTTCTTTGTCTTTCTATTGTACTGATCTATAATTTTCAAATTATTCCCGTGTTGATTCCTTTAACCGAAGCACAAACCACAACCGATATTACCGCAAAGCTGCAGCACACGATCCGCAACACCGTTGCATCGGGCAATTACACTGATTTTGTGCAGCTACGGTACGGAACAGACGGTTCTGTCGTATCTCTGGAAACCAACACCGCCGCCATTGCGATGATCACCGGCACAATTACCGAAGCATCGATAGACGCGCTCTGCGGTAAAGGACGAATAATGATACAGATTCCGCTTGGAACCCTGAGCGGTGGCGCGCTTCTGACCGGACGCGGTCCAAACATTTCCATCCCGCTTGCCGTGTCTCCGGAAATCACCTGTGAGATCGAAAATGAGTTTTATGAAAGCGGTATCAACCAGACACTGCACCGCATTATCGCAGAGGTAGAGGTCGAAGCGTACGCACTACTGCCGATAGCGCCGAAAAAAATCCAAGTGGAAGCCGAATACTGTATCGCGGAGACAGTCATCGTGGGAAAGGTTCCGGACGCATATACCAAGATCAACCGCTTATCCGATGATGTCGGAGAAAGCGATATTGACGATATTTATGACTTCGGTGCTACACTGGATTAACTTTTTTGCACAATTTTGTTGCCACGACCCGTAAAATATGTTATAATACAGTTTGAAGATAAAATTTCCCGATTTTTCGTTTCGAGGTGTCATAATGGCTAAAGAAAAAATGGTCTTTTTCCGCACTGCACTTGGCGGATTCAACCGTGAGGATGTCAACAACTATATTGAAAAATTAAATGGCGACTTTGCAGAGCACGAGCGCATGTACAAAAAAAAGCTGGATGTAGCAGAAGCAAAATGCACCGAGCTTGACAGCGTCAAGGCTGAACTGAACAGCACACAGCTCCGCCTTGCAGAGCTGGAAGCAGAAGCGCAGCAACGAGAGAAACTCATTTCTGAGTATATTACCAGAATCGAGTCGCAGGCTTCGGAAATCGAAGCACTGCAGGCATCCAAAACGAGCGCCGAATCCGAGGTCGATCTCCTTTCCGCGCAAATTGATTCTTTGGCGGATGCCATTCAGAAATCCGAAAAATATGACGACATCAGTGCGCAGGTCGGTGAGATCATTCTTTCTGCGAGAAGCACCGCAGAGGAAATCATCATAAAAGCAAAAAAGGAAGCCGATGCAAAGCGCGCTGCCGCAGATGCACAGATCGAAAGTGCTGCCGCAAGCTTCAATGCGCGTGCCGCCACCGCGGCGTATGCGATCAAGGGACAGATGAAAAAGCTGGCGAAGGAGTCCTATGCAAGCATTGCCGAAAAGGCCGCAGAAACCTCCGACATGCTCCGTAGTCTTGCCGCACACATCAGCAACACCTCCGAGGAACTCAACAACACGCTGACAAACGGAAAAACGGAAGCGGAAATCGTAATTGAAGCAGAAGCTGCCAAGGTATTCACCGAGGAAAACCGATTGTCAGTAAAAGCATAAACGGTTCATAATTTTTTCACGAAAGGAGTGTGCGTCTTGTCGATCGGCAGCAAAATCAAACAACTTCGCAAAAAGCGCAAAATGACACAGCAAGAGCTTTCCGACGGCATTATCACACGCGGCATGCTCAGCCGTATTGAAAGCGATAGTGCACTCCCTTCTATGCAGACCCTGCAGGCACTCGCAGACCGTTTACATATTTCTCCCGGATTCCTTTTAGAAGACGGAGATGACATTCTTCCTGCCGAACGCATCCGTATCGGAAAGGCGATCACGGCAGAATTCAAATCCGGAAGTTTTAAGAACTGCCTTGAAATTTTCGCCTATTCCGGATTGCAAAGCGATCCGGAGTTTTCGGGGATTTATACCTCCTGCACATTTTCTGTCGCTTTGGAAAAATTCTATGCAGGAAATTTTGCTGAAGCAAAACTGCTGTTGCAAAATGCCGAGGACGCATTTCCGGATCTTCTCCTCCCCTTAACAGATGCTTCTCTGCCGCGCATTTCTTTTTTGCGCACGGTCATGGATCGCATATATGATCTGGACGCAGTAATTTCCGAAATGAACGGCATGCCGGATTTCGGCTTTCAGCCTTCCCTTTTCTTCTCCGTTTTGAAGTTACTGCAGGACGGACGACATAAGGATGTCTGCCTGTTTACGGAATTCGGCGGGTTAGAAACGCAGTACCGCACATTTATTGACGCGCAACTGATGATCAAGGACTATCGTTTTGTGGATGCACTTCTCACGATGAAATCGTTGCCCACGGACGAATCCTGCCCTGTTTTTCTTAAATTACTTTGCCACAGCTCAATGGAAAAATGCTGTAAGCTATGCGAGGATTATAAGGGTGCGTATGAGAATCACATCAAATATCAAGAACTACTCTCCTCTATCAACCGCTGATACAGGAAATAAACCGAGACTGCTTTTCGTCTCGGTTTTCCTTTTTGTGCAAAATAGCATAAAACAAAAAGTATATTCTGTTAGAAATTCTCCTAAAATTCGTTTGAAAATGCAGAGGTTTTATGGTATAGTATAAACTGGGTAAGAAAAGTTTTTCTTTCTTTTGACTTTGATGGAACTAATACTAAAGTAAACGGAGGTTTACAATGGAAAATATAGCCAAAAGCGCTGCTGTGCTCAGACAGGAACTGGCAAAAAAAGACGCCGACAGCGCATCGTCTGCTCTGCAAGCGAAAACCCTTTCCGCACGGCAGATCATCACTTCTGTTTTGGACGAAGGCACCTTTGCTGAAATCGGTGCTTATGTCAAGCGCTCGGCAGAGAGCGAAGGATTTGAGGGTGTGATCTGCGGTTACGGCGCGATCGACTCCCGCCTTGTTTTTGTATTTGCGCAAGACTTCTACCGCATGAAAGGTGCATTTGATGACGCACAGGCAAAAAAGATCTGCGCAATCTATGATCTGGCGATCAAAAACGGAGCACCGATCCTTGGCATTTTCAACAGTGCCGGCGCACTTCTCAGCGAAGGCGTTGACGCACTCGGCGCATACGGCAAAGTAATGAGCGCCGCAGCCAAAGCATCCGGCGTGATCCCGCAGATCGCGTATATTGACGGTGTTTGCGCCGGCAGCGCGGCCGTAATCGCCTCGATGTTTGACATTGCCGTTTCCGTCAAGGACAAGTCTAAGGTATACGTAAACCCGCCCTCCTTACTGTCCGAAAAAGACGCCGGCACCTCCGAATATGCGGCGGCTAACGGTCTTGTTTCCAAAGTATACGCCACCGAGGCAGAAGCGCTCGGCGGCATCCGTACACTGATAAACTACCTGCCGCAAAACAACATGGAGGGTACCGTAAGCGAACTGCTTACCGATGACCTGAACCGTACGGTTGATGTTTCGTTTGTGGCAAGCGGCAACTATGATATGCACGAGGTTCTTACTGCGATTGCCGACAACGGACAATTCCTTACGCTCTCCGAATGCTATGCTCCCGAAGCCATCTGCGCTTTTGCCACGATCGGCGGCGGCGTGTGCGGCATCGTTGCGAACCAGTACTGACCGTAATCCTTCAGAAGATCCATGTACGGAAACATCGGAGCGGGGTTCTTAGTGCAAAAACCGATAACGTCAACGACGGACGGATCAAGGCAGTACCGGCTGACCTGATTCGGAT
>CAYQBT010000163.1:0-3938 GCA_964415775.1 uncultured Lachnospiraceae bacterium | reverse complement strand
CAAGAAGTTGCCAAGTGCTTTGAACACATTAAATTTCGGCTGATCCTCGTTTACTTTAGTATCCACGTCCACACGGATCTCGGTGTTGCGGATCATAAACTGGAGGCAGATGAAGCCGAGAACGCCCATAACGAGTGCAGCAACAAATACCATGTTGCCGTTGAGCGACTCATCCTCATTGTAAATGAGGAAAGGCAGAATAACCAAGGGCAGCATGTTGCCGACCATAGAGCCGATCGAACGCCATGCCGAAAGAGAAGCTCTGTCAGCGGGCTCGTTGGAGATAAGAGACAGAAGTGAGCCGTAAGGAACGTTTGCGATGGTGTAGAATGCATCCCAAACAACGTATCCAGCGATGAAGATAATGAACTTAGCCCATACCGGAGCTCCCGGGAAAGGCAGGAAGCAGCAAGCGCCGCCAACGATCAAGCCGATCGAACCGACCCAGATATACTGCAGAAATTTGTTTCTTTTATACTGACGGCGATCTGCGTCGATGACTGAGCCGATCAGCGGGTCGTTGATAGCATCCCATACCTGCACGATGATCAGCAGCAGCGAGTACCATGTACTCATGCCCATGACCTGCGTCCAGAAAAGTGCCATCGTGCCCTTGAGTGCAAAGCTCATGTTACAGCCGAGGTCGCCTGCAGCGTACGCGATGCTGTCACGGATACCGAACTTGCGATGTCCGTGTGCATCCAATTTCTTTTGTTTTGCCATGTTGTTTTCCTCTTTCTGATTTTAAAGTTTTTTGTAGGATTTCACAAAAAATCGGTCGGGGAAATCGCTATTTTTAGTATAAATCATTTCCGTATATTTTGTGAGTAATTTTTTCGACTTTTTTTGTATTATTTTCATCTTACTGCAAAAACTGCTGTTGTATTTAAACAAAAACTATGCTATAATCAAAATGCAATTTGGGAAATTGTTTAATTCTGGGGGCGGGTACGGATGTTTTACGAAAGCGAACTGCAATTCTTGTGCAACACTTTCCGAAAAAGCCATGTGCACACGGCGGTCGTACCGACCACCGCTCCCGCCAGAAGCATTCTGGATATGAATCTTATCTCGCTGTTTGGGTACTTACCCGATCAGAACACGCCGATTTCTGCTTTTTTCGGCAAAGTAGAACCGCACACCGTGTATAAGTCCAAAAATGCTTTTGCGCTTACCTATTTATATTTTCTTTTGCCCGGCAGAGCCAGCCTTCTGTTTATCGGTCCGTTCATAAGCGCACCGCTTTCACCGCGGCAGGTTCTGGAGCTTGGCGAAAAAAACGGTGTCCCGCCTAAAAAGCAACCCTTACTGGAAAGCTACTATGCAGACTGTCCCGTAATTCCGGACAGCAGCCCCCTCTATGTCATGTTAGACACCTTCTGCGAGCAGATCTTTGGGCATGCGTACGCAACCGTGGATGTCGAGCAGGAGCGTCTCTCCCCTGCCTCCCCAATTCATACCGTAACCGGCGGTGACAGTAGCGACAACGTTCTTGCAGACATGAAAGCCATGGAAAAGCGCTACAGTTATGAAAATGAACTGATGCAGGCAGTGACAAATGGACAGATGCATAAAGCCAATCAGCTTTTTGCCTCATTTTCGGAGCAATCCTTTGAAAAACGCGTTTCCGACCCCCTGCGCAACATGAAAAACTACAGCATCATCATGAACACACTGCTCCGCAAGGCGGCGGAGCAGGGCGGCGTACATCCGATCTATCTGGATCGTATTTCCTCTTCCTTTGCCATGCGCATCGAGCAGCTGACATCGCTCGCCGAATGTGGCGAGCTGATGCAGGAAATGTTCCGCTCCTATTGCAGGCTTGTGCGTAAGCATTCGATGCAGGATTATTCCCCCATCGTACAAAAGGCGATCATCCGCATCGACTCGGATCTGTCGGCAAACCTCACGCTCCACTCTCTTGCCGCCGATCAAGAGGTCAGCCCCGGATATCTTTCTACCATATTCAAAAAAGAAACCGGTCAGACGGTGACCGAGTATATCCGCGACAAGCGGATCAAGCATGCCACCCACCTACTCAGCACCACGCATCTGCAGATCCAGACGGTTGCACTGCACTGCGGCATCATGGATGTACAGTATTTTTCTAAAATCTTCAAAAAGCAAACAGGCAAAACCCCTAAGGAATACCGAGAATCCATCAAATAAATTTAATACCGTAAAGGAGAACTACCGTGTCGGAATTTTTATCTAACGATTTTCTTCTTAGCACCGAGACTGCCAAGTGGCTCTACCATGATCATGCGGCAAAAATGCCGATCATCGACTACCACTGCCACGTCAGCCCGAAAGAGATCTACGAGGACAAGCAGTTTGACAATATCACCGAGCTCTGGCTTGCGGGCGATCACTACAAGTGGAGACTGATGCGTTCAAACGGTGTAGACGAATACTACATCACGGGAGATGCGCCCGCGTATGAAAAGTTTTACAAGTTTGCAGAGCTTTTACCGAAAGCCATCGGCAATCCGATGTACCACTGGTGTCATCTTGAGCTCAAAAACTACTTTGGCTATATCGGTGTGCTGAATGCCGATACGGCAAAGGAGGTATGGAACCTCTGCGAAAAAAAACTCGCCGAGGGTAACCTCAGCGTCCGCAGTATCATTCGCAAAAGCAACGTCCGCTTTATCGGTACGACCGATGATCCGATCGATTCGCTGGAGTATCACAAGTTGCTCCGCGAAGACACGACCATGCAGGCAACCGTTGCCCCCTCTTTCCGCCCCGATAAGGCATTGAATATCGACAAAGCGGGCTGGAAAGAATACATTTCCCTGCTCTCCGAGGTCTCCGGCGTGGAGATCTGCGACCTTGACAGCTTGAAAGAGGCCTTGCGCCGCAGAATTGAATATTTTAATGCACACGGATGCCGCGCAAGCGACCACGGTCTCGACCGCATGGTCTATACCGTCGAAAACCACGCGATGCTGGACGCGTTCATCCAGCGCGGACTCGCAGGAGATACGATCAGCGAACACGAAGCAGAGGCACTCAAAACAGAGCTTCTTGCTTTCTGTGCAGGCGAGTATGTCCGCCACGGTTGGGTTATGCAGCTGCATTACAACTGCCTGCGCAACCCGAACTCGACCATGTTTAAAAAGCTCGGCCCTGATACAGGCTTTGACTGTATCGGCCCGCACAACGGCACCCGTGCACTTGCGTGCTTGCTCGACAAACTGCATAGTGAGGGTAAGCTGCCGCGTACGATACTGTACAGCCTCGATGCATCCGACAACGCGTTTTTAGATACACTTATCGGTGCTTTCCAAGGCAGTGAAATCGCAGGAAAAATGCAGCACGGCAGCGCATGGTGGTTCAATGATAACAAGCAGGGGATGCGCGATCAGCTCATCAGCCTTGCCAACCTCAGCCTGCTCGGCAACTTTGTCGGTATGCTGACCGACTCACGCAGTTTCCTCAGCTATACAAGACACGAATACTTCCGCCGCATTCTCTGCGCACTCATCGGCGAATGGGTGGAAAACGGCGAATATCCGGACAACAAAGACACGCTTGGCAAGCTTGTCCGTGACATCTGCTTTGGCAATGCCAACCGCTATTTTGGATTACATTCGGAGGAATAAATATATGAATATGAAGCTTTCGTTCCGTTGGTACGGCAAGGATGATCCCATCTCGCTTAGATACATCTCGCAGATCCCCGGCATGCGCTCAATCGTTTCCGCGGTGTACGATGTAAAGCCCGGCGAAGTATGGCCCGAAGAGAGCCTTGCAGCCATGAAAAAAGAATGTGAGGAGCACGGTCTTATCTTTGATGTCGTGGAGTCCATTCCCGTACACGAAGATATCAAGCTCGGACGCGGCGACGCAGACAAGCTTCTCGAGGTCTACTGTGAGAACATCCGCCGCTGTGCAAAATACGGCGTAAAATGCGTTACCTACAACTTCATGCC
>CAYQBT010000162.1:0-3962 GCA_964415775.1 uncultured Lachnospiraceae bacterium | reverse complement strand
AACATATCACATTTGCGTAGCAAATATATCACTGCGAAGCAATATCACTTGCCCCGTAGGGGCAAATATCGCTGTGGGGTGTCCCTACGGACAACCCACTTTCGGCGCATTTTTTATTCTTCATCGTAGAATGCATCGGTTTTATTTCTCTGCCAGAAGGCGCAGTCATTTTGGCAAGCGAGCGGAATATATGCATTCCCGGCAATCAGCAGATGCTCCAAAAACTCCACGTGGATGGAGCGGAATACCTGTTCCACTTCTTTGGTCGTATTGAGATCCTCCGGCGACGGAACAAGCGTGCCGCTTGGATGATTGTGCGCGAGGAGCGCCATGGAAGCATTGGTGCGAAGCGCATGCTCAACCAGCTTGCGCGTATCCATGCGCACCTGATTGACCGAGCCCTCCCCGAGCTTAATGATCTCGATAATATGCCAAGAGCCGTCCAACAGCACGAGGGTTGCCGTCTCCACCGTCAATCCCGAATACCGATTGAGGAGCAGCTTTGCAAGCTTGTTGAGGCTGTCGTAGCGCATTCCGGTATCAACCTCACCTGCCGCCATACGCCAGATCGACGGAACAAGCTTCAGTAGCGTTGCCGTATGCTCGCTGACACCGTCTACCGCGCAAAGATCCTCCCGACTTGCGGAAAATACACCTTTCAGAGAGCCAAAACGGTCAAGCAAAGCGTGCGCGATCGGATTGGTATCCCGCTGGGGGATCGAAAAGAACAAGAGCAGCTCCATCATCTGGTGCTTCTCAAATCCGTCCAGCCCCTCCCGAACAAATCGGTCTTTCAGCCGCTGACGGTGTCCGCTGTGAATTCCCTTTTTCTCTGCCATCGTTTATCCGAGCAGCTTCACAAACGCAGCAGGCGTATACACGCGACAGCCAAACGCCGTTGCACCGCTTGTAACCGTCACGACGCGATTCTTTGAAAGCTCGGTGACAGCCGCCTCGCGGTCGAGCAGCAGAATACCGACCGTCTCCTTTTCGCCGTTTGCCCTTGCGGTAAAATCCGGTGCCTTCCAGAGATAATCGGTCTCGCCCGATGCGCCCTTAACGGTGATATAGCCGCCGACATTCTTGAAATACACGCGCTCTGCGTCCTCGCCAAGCGTCAGCACCTTGACTGCGTATGTAACATCTGCGGTCTCTACATAAACATCGCACTTGCCGCTATCGTTTTTGCTGATGCCGAACAAGCTCGCGGCACGGAAGGTGTAACCACTCGCCTTGCAGATCTTTTTGATCTCGCCCATAGAAAAAGTCATTTTTCTTCACCCACTTTTCTATCAATGTGTACCGGATACTTGCAATCCGGCAGTTTTTTTGCTATAATTTTGAAAAGTGCAAAAAAACCTCGCCAAGGCGAGGTTTTTGCTGGAGCTGGTAGCCGGACTCGAACCGGCGACCTGTTGATTACGAATCAACTGCTCTACCAACTGAGCCATACCAGCGCGTTTGTTATTATACTATACCGATTTGCAGTTTGTCAAGGGGTTGGAGCGAAATTTGCTATTTTTGTCCCCGCGGCAGAATGGAGGTCATTATGAACTTATGTGATATCCGTACCGTGCGCGAGATCCTGTCCGCTTTCGGTACCACCACCAAAAAGGGGTTCGGTCAAAATTTTCTGATCAACCAAAGCGTACCCGAGCGCATTGCGGAGAACTGCTGTGACGATGCGGACAGCGTGATCGTGGAGATCGGCCCCGGCATCGGCTGTCTCACCGCCGAGCTCGCCAAGCGCTACAAAAAGGTCATCGCCTTTGAGATCGACAAGACGCTCATCCCCGTCCTTGCCTACACCCTCGGCGAGCACAAGAATGTAGAGATCATCAACGAAGACATTTTGGAGGTCGATCTTGCCGCCGTCCTCGCCGAAAAAGCGGCAGGCGAGCGCATTTCGGTCTGCGCAAATCTTCCTTACTATATTACCACACCGATCTTAATGCGCCTGCTGGAGAGCGGAATCCCGTTTGACTGCATCACAGTCATGGTGCAAGCAGAGGTAGCGGCAAGGCTTTCCGCTGCCCCCGGCACCGCTGACTATGGCGCGATCACGGCTTCCCTCTGCTACTACGGGCGTCCCACGCGGCTGTTCACGGTAGCGGCAGGTAATTTTATGCCCGCACCCAAGGTCAATTCCGCGGTCGTGCGCATAGATCTGTATAAAGACAAGCCCGTACAGCCTAAGGACGAAAACCTCTTTTTCGCCGTGATCAAAGCGGCGTTCGGGCAGAGGCGCAAGACGCTCAGCAACGCGCTTTCGACCGGCTTCCCCGACCGCTCCAAGGAGGAACTGACCGCGGCGATCACCGCCTGCGGCTTTGACGAGCGCATCCGCGGCGAACGCCTTTCCACCGCCGATTTCGCGGCTTTGGCGGATGCGTTGACCAAGTAAAACCACAATCCGGAGGACATTATATGGAGAGCTTCAAGCGTTTCGTTGTACGGCACCGCTTTGGGACAAGCGTTGTACTGTCCATGCTTTTGTGCGGCACATACGCCTTTTTATCTGCCGTTGCAGACCTCCCGTTCCCCGTCATCCTCTTAACAAATTTTCTCTTTGTGCTCATCAGTTTCCTCTTTCCGAACACATGCGCCAACAAGCTGATGATAAAAGCCGTCAACAAGCTCAATAACGACTGCGATCCCTATCCGCTCCTGCAGGAGACCGAGTTTCTGCTGCAGCACACAAAGCCGGGTGCCCTTCAGCAGGTATATCAGATCAACCACAGCACTGCCCTGTCCATGATCGGCGACTTCCCAAAAGCGCTCGACGAGTTGACCTCGGTCAACATCGATCAGTTCCCGAATACACACCCGATCGGTAAATATGTCTATTACAACAATTTATCCTCGGTCTATGAACGCCTTGCACAGCCGGAGCTTGCCGTAGCATGGATGGAAAAGGCAGTGCAGATCTACACCAATATGAAAAACTCCAAGCTGAAACGGCAGTACGCATCGTTATTTGCCATAAACGAAGCCGACCGGTGCTGTAAAAACGGCGAGCACGCGAAAGCGCTGGAGATACTCAAGAGGATGCGGCCGACACACAAGCTGCAATCGATACAACTTGCCCTCCGGTACGGCGAGGTGGCGATCGCTCTCGGCGATACCGAAAGCGCAAAGGCGCAGTATGCCTTTGTCATCCGAAATGGCAATAAGCTCCGCTATGTGGAAGAAGCGAGAAAAATCCTCATCGAACTGCAAAAAGATTAAATGCTATCCCATACAACACATTCGATCCTTCACGAAAAATGCGAATTTTATTCATTTTTTAAGAATTTTTATTCAATATCCTTGCCGATATATGCGCTCCATTCACCCGATCGGTATGGATATTTTCCGTTATTATAAGGCTTGACGGCAGTGAACCGCCCCCGTTTTTGGACAAAACCGCCAATTTATACTTGCCTATTTCGCCGTTTTGAATAAATATTTGCCAAAAATAAATTTTTATGCAAAAAGGCTTGACAATATGGTGCATGGGGTGTATAATTATGCCATCAAATACAAACTGGACGATTCCGGAATACGAAAAGAGGAATTTATCATGAAAAAGATCATCGCTCTGCTTCTGGCATCTCTGATGCTGGTATGTGCATTCGCATCCTGCTCCAAGGCTTCTGCAGGTGTCAAGGTCATCGACATTGAGCTCACCCAAGAAGAATACGCTTTCGGCGTAGACAAGACTCAGCCCGAACTGCTTGAGAAAGTAAACTCTTTCATCGACAATATCATGGAAGACGGCACCTTTGATGAGATCTGCGACCACTACTTAGGCGACGGTGAGCCCGTTGCAGTTAAGTCGGCTGTAGAGGATCCCGCAAAGGCTGACCAGCAGCTGGTTGTTGCAACCAATGCAGCTTTTGAGCCCTTCGAGTACACCAATGACGGCGGCTCCACCTACTACGGTATCGACATGGAAATCGCTGCTCTTCTCGCAGAAGATC
>CAYQBT010000161.1:0-4033 GCA_964415775.1 uncultured Lachnospiraceae bacterium | reverse complement strand
CCCCTTGACAAACTGTTCTACACGGTGTAGAATAAAGATGGTCTACAACGTGTAGAATGGAGGACATAACGATGAGTGAACTGCAAATGGGCGTGGTGGAATCCCGCTTTGCGGATATTATCTGGCAGCATGAGCCGATCTCTACGACCGAGCTCGTGCAGTACAGCGAGGCAGAGCTGAAATGGAAAAAGACCACCACCTACACGGTGCTGAAGCGCCTGTGTGAAAAGGGGATCTTTCAAAATGATAAGGGAACGGTGACTTCCCGCATTTCCCGCAAAGAGTTTTACGCACTGCAAAGCGAAAGGTTCGTGGACGACACCTTTGGCGGTTCGCTGCCGGCTTTTCTGGCGGCATTTACCACGCGCAAAGCACTGAATGCGGCAGAGGTCGAGGAGCTTCGCCGCATGATCGACCGGTACGGAAAGGAGTAAGCCATGACAGAGGTTTTTCTGAAACTGATCAATATGAGTATCACGGCGGGGTGGATCGTGCTTGCGGTGATCTTGCTCCGCTTTTTACTCAAAAAAGCGCCGCGCGGCATTACCTGCGCGCTTTGGGCATTGGTGGCGGTTCGTCTTGTCTTTCCGTTTTCGATCGAAAGCGTGCTCAGCCTGATCCCGAGTGCCGAGACCGTGCCCGAGGAGATCGTCTATGCAAGGGAGCCGGTCATCAACAGCGGCGTTCCGATCATCAATCAAACAGTCAACCCGATCATCACCCATTCCTTTGCGCCGCCGGATACGCTGACCAGCATCAATCCTATACAGGTCTTTCTTGCGGTCGCGGCAAATCTGTGGATCCTCGGCATGATCGCCATGCTGCTGTATGCCGCGATCAGCTATCTTCGCCTGCGAAAGCAGATCGCCGAGGCGGTGGAGACCGAAAAGGGAGTTTTTGTATGCGATCGTATTTCCACACCGTTTATTCTCGGCATTTTCCGTCCGCGCATTATCCTGCCGTCCTCTATGGCAGAAGCGGACAGGGAATACGTCCTTGCACACGAGCGTGCGCATCTTCGCCGCCGCGATCACCTTTGGAAGCCGCTCGGCTTTGCGCTCCTCACCGTCTATTGGTTCAATCCCGTTTTGTGGGTGGCGTATATCCTGCTGTGCCGCGACATTGAGCTTGCCTGTGACGAGCGCGTGATCCGCGATATGGGCACCGCAGAGAAGCAGGCATACACCACTGCGCTTCTGAACTGCAGTATGCCGCGCCGTATGATCGCCGCTTGTCCGCTCGCGTTCGGCGAGGTCGGCGTGAAACAGCGCATCCGAAACGCACTGCACTATAAAAAGCCCGCATTCTGGATCATTGCTGTTGCCATTGTCGCAAGCATCGTCTTTGCCGTATGCTTTTTGACCGACCCGAAAGCGGAAGAGGAACTGCCCGCGGTCTATGGGCACAGCTACCGCGTCGAAGAGGTCGTCTACGGCGCACCGCATCTGTCGTATATGATGATCGCGGGAGAAAATACGCCCGTGTATACGATCACAGACGATATGCATCTTTTGCGCAAAGAAGCCGGTGCAGAGGCAGAGTGGGAAGATGAGGGCGAGTTAAGATCTTTCATACTGTCTCCCGAAACTTTCGATCAGAAGTTTATGGGTTTTGGATACATTGTCGGTTCGACCGATCAGGCTCGGTTGCTTCGCGTGAACAATGCGAATGTGTGGTATCTCCCATATTCCGATGGTTTGTGCTATGTTTTGCAGCAAAAGGATGGTAGCATCTATTTGGCATACGGGCATAGTCAGGAGACATTCAGTTGGGTATTCAAGCTCGAAGCGGATGTTACCGAGGATACAGGCTGGATCGCGGTGGCGGACGGGGAGACAGTACCGCTGATTCTTTCAGATGCACCGATTGAGGAAGTGAAAGACCTTGTGCATTGGTTGGATATAACCGCTTCCTTTTTTAGGATTTATTGTGATGGCATTGGTCGGTCTGGTTGGTATTCCTTGTATGATGCCGAAACATTGGAACCAGTTGAAGTTTTCCATCCCTCCGGTGTTCCGCAAGAGTGGGGGGTGTTTTCACATGCAGAAAATGGCCGCGATTACATTGTGGGCGTGTATGTTAATTCAAATGATAACTTCTACTTCGGGGCGCGATGGTCCGGCTTCCCCGAAACGGTTTCATTTTCCCACGAAACCACGGTTGCATATGCCGGATATATCAGCAATTACGCGATCATCACAGGTGCACTCAATCGTGATAAAATGCTGGAAAGCAGTATTCAGCATCTGCCGATCTACAAATTTGAAAGTGAAGCGGAGCTTGCAAAATTCCAATCGGATTTTGCCGAGGATATTGCAACGCGGGCGCATGGAGAAGTGCCGTGCTTTGACGTTGTAGCAAAGCAATACGATGCGGAATTTTTCGAAGAGAAAGCGCTGTTTATTGTCTATGTCGAGTCAGGCAGCGGCTCCTGTCGCTACGATGTCGGCAGCGTGGCATGGGGCGCGAATAGTAGTAGCCTTGTGATCCACGCGGAAGTCACACGGTCGCCCATAACAGCCGATATGGCAGGGTGGTTCCTCTGCGTTGCAATGGATAAATCGCTTACGCAATTATTCACCACCGTTGATGCGGATCTGAACGCGGTCTCGCATGCGGATAAGCTGATCGGAAAATGGTCTGCCCTTGCTACCAATATGGGGATCCTCGACGAGGATACACCGGAATACAGCGAATGGTCGTATATCTTTTTTGCGGACGGAAAAGGTTTGCATACGGTCGATGAAACCGTAAGTGAATTCACCTATACCACCGAGGGACGCCTTTTGCGTATGCGCTTTGCGCGTGCAAGCGGCATGGAGGATACAAAAACCTTTGTGTATACGGTAAACGGCGATACACTCACACTCACCGATGAGTTGGCGGCGTATCGGTCGGCGACACTCACCAAGACCGAAATGGATGCGGATGCGTATAGTACCGAACCGCTCACAGAGGATGAAGCAAAACTTTTGCAGGAGTGGTGCGGTGCTTATCAGTACGATGAGTTTTGGTTAAATCCGAACAATGGTGTGTATGAAGGTGTCACGTATGAGATCGATGTATACACGCAGGAAAATGGCGTATATGCTCGGTTTCGGGCAAATGGGTTTCAAACCATGATTGATGCCATAGCACGTGTTAAAGGCAATCAAGAAAGAATAGAATTATATCCCATTTGGATAAGTTCCGATTCATTTCCCGCTTTCCCCATGGATGCGATGTTGTTAGCATTGTATAATGAGAACGGGGTAATCAAAACGCAATGGGGTTCTTGGACTCCCGACATCCAAGAAGAGGAAAACGTTTATTTTGAACGGAAAGTTAGCATGCCATTGTATTTATTCAACGGTCAAGATCTGCCCGCCGAGCCGAAAACCGTGGATCGCTTTGCCTATTATTTCGATCTCGGGGACAAATACCCCATGGAGCGGTGGCGGAATGTTGCGTACCTGGACAACGGTATGCTGCAAGTGACCGACAACGGAAACTTTGCGTTCAGCTTCAGCATCTATCAGGACGCTTTACCGTATGTGGAGCCGCTGTATACGCTTCTGAATTCGATCGTGACCGTGGACTATGAGGGCAACCGTTTTGATACGCTGTCTCTTGCAAACGAGCATATAACCATCACCCTAAACGGGCAGGCAACGACCGTCTCCGAGGTGCGCCTCGGCGCAGGAAACGGGCACCGCGATTTCTATATCACCTTTGTCACCGATGTCATGCTGGATCTTCGGGAGATCCGTTCCTTTAGCATTGAAGTGGAATAGCAGGGGGTTCGGTTGGAGCATAAATATGGAAAATGAATTACTGAAAAGAAAACCGACAAGGTTGCAGAGTTTTGATTATAGTTCTGTCGGAGCATATTTCATAACGATCTGTACCCAAGACAGAAAACGTATATTGTCCGAAATTATCAAACCGGTAGGGGTCGGCGCCTTCGACGACCCGAAAATACGGTTGACGGCAATTGGAAAAACTGTGGAGAAATACCTGTTGTCAAGCGAAAATATATCGGGAGTTACAATCG
>CAYQBT010000160.1:812-4085 GCA_964415775.1 uncultured Lachnospiraceae bacterium | reverse complement strand
GATCCCGTCGCGCTATCCTCAAAGGTCTCGCACATCGTATCATAAGAGCCGAATGCAAAGCTGTATGCACCCTGCCCGAGCTTCTTATACAGAATACTGCCGAGCTTATCCAAGCCTCGGATGATCGCACTGCCTGCAAAAAAATCCGAAAGCCATTTTCCAAACCCGTTTTTCACGCTTCTTCTCCTTTTTTTCTTGTCTTTTTCTTCTTTTCCACAGGCGGATGTGTCAGTTCCCAAAGGGCGTACAAATCCGGACGACGCTCTCTGGTCAATTCCAGCGACTGCTCCAACCGCCATTTTTCGATATTTTCATGGTGTCCGGAAATCAGTACATCCGGCACCTTCTTGCCGTGAAACGCATACGGGCGAGTATACTGCGGATACTCTAAAAGTCCGCTTGCAATGCTTTCTTTTTCAAAGCATTCGGTGTCCGAAAGCACACCGTCCACAAGTCTTGCCACCGCATCGATCACGATGCAGGCGGGCAATTCACCGCCGGTCAGCACAAAATCACCGATGGAGATCTCCTCGTCCACGATCTCCTCGAGGATCCGCGCATCCACGCCCTCATAGTGCCCGCAAAGGATCACAAGGTTGTCATACGCGGCAAGCTCACACGCTTTTTGGTGATTGAAAATACTGCCGCGGGGAGACATGTACACCACTCTGCGGCGCACGCCCTCCGGCTGCATATCACAAACTGCGCGAAAGCAGTTATCAATCGGCGGTGCCGCCATCAGCATTCCCATACCGCCGCCGTAGGGTGTATCATCCACACGGCGGTGCTTGTCCTCGGAATAGTCACGGATGTTGTGCGCGTGCCCCTCGATCGCGCCGCTTTTCTGCGCCCTGCCGATGATGCTCTCACCGAGGATCCCCGTCACAAATTCGGGGAACAGCGTCAAAATGTCAAACCGCATCAGTCAAACATCCCTTCGATTGCCGTAATATAGATTCCGCTGTCGAGGTCAATTTTCTTGACGAATGCCGGCACTACGGGAACCAAAAACGTGCCGCGCTCGTTTCTCACCTCGTAAAGATCGGATGCCGCACCGGAGATCACATCCTGCAGAATGCCGTATTGCTCGTTTGTATCCAGCTCGTATACGGGGAGCCCGATCAGATCCTGCACGAAGAAGTCGCCCTCGGCGAGCGGCAGATCCGCACGCGCGGCAAACAGAACCGTATTTTTCAGCGCCGCGGCATCCTCCAAAACGGTCACGCCCTGCAAGGAGGCGAGCACCCTGCCCTTATACACCGAAGCCTTGTTCATCCGGATCGGTGTATACGCACCGTTCTTTTCGGTATATACTGTTTTCAGCGATGCCAGCACCTCGGGACTGTCGCACCACGACTCTATGATCACGTCACCGCGCACGCCGTGCGTGTTGGCGATCTTACCGCATTCCAGATATTCTTTCATCTTTTTTCCTTTTAGCTTAATAGTTAATGATAGTATACCACATATATTCTGTGTTTGCAAACAATATTTTTCCCGCGCATTTCTCGCGTTTTCTCTTGCGTTCGATGCATTTTTATTGTATAATATAGCAACGATGTGAAAGGAGGTATGCACCGTGGCGAAATCCGAAGGCAGAAGTATTGCACAGAATAAAAAAGCCTATCACGATTATTTCGTGCTGGAAAAATACGAGGCGGGCATAGCCCTCTACGGAACCGAGGTCAAATCCCTGCGCCAGGGCGCGGTGAATCTCAAGGACTCCTATTGTGAGATCAAAGACGGCGAGCTGTATGCGCTGGGCGTGCATATCAGCCCCTACGAAAAAGGCAATATCTACAACCGCGAGCCGCTTCGCCCCAAGAAGCTGCTGATGCATAAGCGCGAGATCATCCGCCTGTTTTCTAAGGTGAAGGAGGACGGACTCACGCTGATCCCGCTCTCCCTGTATTTTTCGGGCTCCAACGTAAAGGTGGAGGTCGGTCTGTGCAAGGGTAAAAAGCTATACGACAAGCGCGAATCGGACGCCAAACGACAGGCATCCCGCGACATCGACCGTGCAATGAAGGACAGAAGATCATGATCTACGAAGTAAAGAATATTGAACTTGACTATTCTAAAATCAGCGCTCCAAAGACCGACTATCAGCCGTATATGAAGGTGTTTGTGCCGAATCTTGAGGGCGACATCCGCAAATACAATGTCGGCACGCGCCCGACCGTGCTGATACTGCCCGGCGGCGGCTACTCCTTTAAATCCGAACGCGAGTCAGAACCCATCGCCATGCGTTTTCTCTCCCGCGGATTCAACGTCTGTATTCTCTATTACAGCACCGCTCCCGCGGTATTCCCCGTTGCCATGCTGGAGGCGCTGACCGCGCTGAAATACATCCGCGAGAATCTGGAGTCATGGTCTGGCGCAAAAGACAAGGTGTACGTCTGCGGTTTCTCCGCGGGCGGTCACCTCGCCGCAAGCGTCGGTGTATTCTGGGATAAAGAGATTTCGAAAAACTACTTCGGCGATACCGAAGCGGTTCGTCCGAACGGACTCATTCTTTCCTACCCCGTGATCACCAGCGAATACTCGCGCACGCACAAAGGATCGTTTGCAAATCTGCTCGGCGAGAATAAAGAAAATGCCGAAATGCGCGAGATGCTTTCGCTGGAAAAGCAGGTCACCGCAAGCACACCGCCTGCATTCCTTTGGACAACATTTGAGGACACATGCGTCCCTTGCGAGAATACGATGCTGTTTGCATCGGCACTACGCAAATGCGGTATTCCGTTTGAAGTGCATATTTTTGAAAAAGGTCCGCACGGCGGTTCTACGGGTGATAAGGTTTCCTGCGTAAACAACCATCGCTTCGGTGCGTGGCTGGATCTCGCTTGCGATTGGTGCGCGGATACAAGAAGCCAAGGTAAATAAATCCACTTGACAGCACGCTTTTTGCGTGTTAAAATGTTTTTCCTACCTAAAATGAACGGTAGCCTGCTGCCGTCCCATGGGGGCGTAAAGGTTTCGACGGGGATTTTGAGGTATGATAAGCGGGTAGAGGTGGCGTGCCTCTTTAAAAAACTCCAACCTTTAAATTTAGACGCTAACAATAACGTAGCTCTGGCAGCGTAAGCTGTGCTGCCGCCAAATAGTGCGGCCCATCGGACCTGAGAACACCACGGCTCAGCCTCCGGTGTCATTTTAGTGGTAAATGTGCACCGCCCGTTAGCTTTTGAAGCGGTCATAAATAAAAAAGCTACCAAACCGTCTCTCCCGTTCACCGGAGTACGGCGCGGGAAATAATAAAGGTGTCTTGCA
>CAYQBT010000160.1:0-802 GCA_964415775.1 uncultured Lachnospiraceae bacterium | reverse complement strand
CCCCCGCCTCCACCAATGGCTTGTAAATCCTTGTATTTACAAGCCTTTTTACTTTCAATCCACACTAAATCCACGCTTTTTGGTAGTTTTTATTCTTAATTATTAAATTGTCGAACTATGCTGAATGCACTTTTATTTTACACATTTCGACGAAAAAGTCAAGCATAATTTTTCAAAAAATATAAGTGCTCCTTTTTGGGGAGCACTTTTTTACGTTAAAATATGGAACAAATGAATAACGACAAGGTTTATTTTTTCATTCTTTGATCTCAAGGATTTTAAAAACAGCCTCCTTTATTTTAGGACTGTTGTGTTTTTCCGAGAGTACCTTTAAAAGCCGTGAACGGTCACAAAACATACCGGCTTCTTTAGCAACCTCCGCACACAGCCAGTCAATCTTCTTATCTTTCAATATAAGCGCGATTCTTACGCGCTTTTCAAAAGCTGTCGTTTTATCAATATACGCCGTAATGTCGATTTCTTCTGCTATATTTTTGGATATAGTGCAAAGCTCGCTTTGAGGATGGTCTTTGTTTGGTGGTAAATGTAATAAGCCATCAAGAGATATTCTATTTACAACCGCAACAGCACGCTCCTCTTCTCTCGGATAAAGATGTGCATAAGTATTCCAAGTTTGCTCAATTTTGGAATGTCCGAGCCTGCGTGCAATTTCTTGAATGTTAATACCCTCATTTGCAAGCAAGCTCGCATGACTATGACGAAAATCATGAATGCGAATGTGCGGCAAGCCTGCTGCATCGGCCAATTTACGGTTGGCGTTTTCAATTCCCGTGTCGCTGAG
>CAYQBT010000159.1:0-4117 GCA_964415775.1 uncultured Lachnospiraceae bacterium | reverse complement strand
TATTTGTAGGGACAGGCGTCCTCGACTGTCCGTTTTGCCGCGGTGCGATGTTTGTTTTTGCGGGACGTCGAAGGCGCCGTCCCCTACCATGTTGCCGTAACGATGGGGGATTCAATCCTTACCATCGCGCTCGATCTTTTCATCGATCGCACGATTGATAAACTCGTTCACACTCTTGCCCTGCGCCTCGGCATGCGCTTTGATGATCTCTTTTTTGCCTTTTTTGACCGTCAAATTTATGCGGTCGTATGTTTTTTCTATATAACGATTTACACAAGCCTGCTGTTTCTTACTAATCTTACTTTCGCTCATACGATCCACCTCAAAATGATTTTATCATGCATATTTATTTGCGTAAACAGTCAACATGGACGGAATATTTACGCAAATATTGTGCAACATTATCAATTGACTATTTGCGCAAATAGTGATATACTATGATTGGTTAACATAGTATATGCTGTCCTATCGGCTGCACGGGGAGAAAGAGAAACTATGATTTTTATACATCCGGATCTTTGCCCGAAGACAAAAGCCGAGGCCTACAGATTGCAGGAACAGACCAACGATCTGCACGATCAAATGAAGCTCGTGGATCATGCTCTCATGGTTTTGCAGGAAACCTATTTTCGCCGCAGTGCCGAGCATATGCAGATCAACGGTACCGAGCGCGCCGTATTTGCCGCAAGCTACGGCACAATACTGCAGCAGATCGAAACCATCTGCGTGCTCTTTGAAGATTGTCTCGCCTATATCGCACTTCTGCGCGGCGAAAACATGCAGCACGAGCGGCACATCCAAGAAACCCTGCATTGCGCCGAAAAAATTCGCAGCATGTATGACGAGGAATGTATATGCGATACCGACTCTTGACGGGAGTCCCTCCCCTAGGGTGTAAAATTGACGCAATGTTACCGGCATCTTTCGTCGGGGCGATCCCCCAACCGCCCTTTTTGCGGCGGTCCCTGGGGGCGTTGGGCGACTCGCCCCTACAATGGGTGGGATGCCGTTGCAATCATCGGCATGGGTACGTACCAACCTGTAGGGGGCGACGTCCTCGACGCCCCGCTTGCCGTGGCGGCGATGATGTGCATGCGAGAATGTCCCTTATTTCTTTCTCCATATACGCCGTGCAAATAAAAGCACCACGGCAATACCGAACAGTACGCCTGCGCCGTCCAGTAACACATCGGTCACCGCAGGGCCGCGCCCCGGCACGAATGCCTGATGCAACTCGTCACTCGCGGCATACAGCACGCCGATTCCCAATGTGCGCAGCGCATGGGTATGCCGCGCGGCGGCAAAGCCAAGCGAGGCAAAGCAAAGCAGCACGCCAAGTGCCGCATACACGCAAAAATGCGCAGTCTTGCGCAAAACACGGTCTGCAAGCAGTACCGCGGCAAGCCATGCGTCGGATGCCCCCGCCGCAAGGTCGGGAGCCAGCCAAGCGAGGATGCGTGCCGCAATGCCCGTACTGCGTTCACCGGATATCGTGGCAGGCTCGGCGGACATTACGAAGATAAACGCGGCAAGCGAGACACAAAGCAGGATCACGATTGCCCGAAGCCATGGGGATCGGTACAGACTCACTTTTTGCATCGCAGTGTATACTCGTCCTCGTAGAGTCGTTCCACCTTGCCGGTCATGATCTTGCCGGTCAAGCGGCAGATGTACTTGGAATACGCAACCTTTGCCATTTCACGGCACTTTGCGGGATCATCCAGCAGCTTCTGGATCGCCTCGGCAAGGTTGGAGGCGCTCTTCTGCGGCACGATAAAGCCGTTTTTCCCGTTCTCGATGATAAATGCGTTTCCGCCGTAATCGGTCGCAACCGCAGGCTTGGCAAGGCTCATCGCCTCGATCAGTGCCATGCTGGTCGCCTCGGTGCCAAACGAGCAATTTGCAATCACGTCCATGATCTGAATGTAGGGTGCCACATCGGTGATGAATCCGGGGAACAGTACGCAGTCCTCCAGATGATACTCGCGCACCTTATCGCGTAACATCTGCTCGGTGGTACCCGTGCCGATGATCAGCACGCGCAGGTTCTTTGCGCCGCGCTCCCGCAGGATACGTGCCGCCTCGATCAGGTAGATATGTCCCTTGACCTCCTCCAGGCGCGCCGACATACCGACCACGAAATCGCTCGGAGCGATCCCCAGCGTCTCGCGCAGAGCCGACGCCTCCTCTGCCGGAACATCACGCAGCGGCTCGGCACCGTTGATGATCACCTCGATCTTCTTGGGATTTGCACCCATGTCGGTGAGGTTCTCCTTGGTCGATTCGGACACGGCGATCATCGCCGTGGAAAGCGTGTTGTTGATCAGTCCGCAGACATTGCGCAGCGGGAAGCGCGTCAGGATCGGGCGGGGCGCAAAGGTGGAGTGCCTTGTATGGATGCGGACGCGCACACCCGATAGAAACGCCGCAAGACGTGCCGAAAAAGCCGCGTGCGTGTGCACGATATCCGGCTTTTCTGCCTTAAAAATGCGGCAATACTCATGCACCGCGCGGGGATCAAAGGATCTGTCCGCGCCGCCCTTGGTGCAGATATGCTCAAAGCCTAGCGCATCAATGCGCGGGATCAGCTTGCTGCCGGCAGGCAGGACGACCTTGACGTCGAATTTACTGCGGTCGATATTGTGCAGCGTGGTGAGCAAAACCGTGCCCGCGCCGCCGATGTTGGTGTCACTGATGACATGAATAACTTTAATCATGATTCCTCTTTATCAAACTACGAATTTCGGTAGGGCAAAGTAGCAAAAGCAGAATGCCGTAGACGATCACGCCGCTGCCGCCGAGCAGCAGTACGCGCAGAATATCCGAGCCGAGCGCAAGATGCGTATGCATAAGATAGACGCATCCCCCCATCAAGGCCGCGGCAAGCAGGGATTTTGCAAGATCCAACCAGTCGCGGCGGCGAAGCAATGCACCGTCCCGCATAAGCAGGAGATAGTTGAGCGCCGCGCAGATCGCAATCGCCAGCGAGGATGCAAGTGCGATGCCGTCAAATCCGATTGCGCCCACAAGCAGCAGTACCAGCAGAATGTTTGCGACGATCGAAACGACCGAAGCAAGCATCGGCGCCTTGACGCGCTGCATGGCAAAAAACAGTTTGGTAAACACCTCGTTTGCCGACATAAACGGTATGCCGATCGCAAACAGGCGAAGCACCGAAGCGGTCATTGCGGCATCATGTGCTGTGAACGCGCCGCGCATATAGATGGCGCGTGTGATCGGCTCCGCAAGTAAGAATATGCCCACCGACAGCGGCAGCATGATATAAAGCAGAATCTTGACAGAGCCTCCCGCAAACCGCTTTGCACCGTCGCGGTCACCGCCCGCCTCCGCACGGGAAAGTCGGGGGAATAAAAGATTGGTCGCAACAAAGGAAAAGATGCCGACGATGATGATGTACAGACGGTTCGCATAGCTGACCATCGTGATCGCGCTGCCGTCCTCAAATCCGGAGGCAAATCGCGTGTTGATGACGTTACAGACCGGCTGTAGCCAGGAGCAGACCAGGATCGGCACTGCCATTTTCAGCGCGCGGAGGATGTGCGTATCCTTAAACTGTAGCGTAGGCGAAAAGCGGAACCCGAGCTTGTGCGCCGCCGGTGCCTGAATCGCCGCCTGCAAGAACCAGCCGATCACCAGTGCGACCGAAAGTCCCCATACGCCGTAGCGGTCGCACAGGGTATAGAAATACAGCACCATAACAAGGTTGGAGACCAGACTCATGACCGCGGGGAGCGTGTATTGCTCAAAGGATTGCAGAATGCCGACATAGCAATACGCAATTCCGGTAAACAGGATCATCGGGAACATCACGCAGCTGAGCGATGCGGCAAGTGTCTTGGCGGCGCCGTCAATATCGGGTGCGAGGAAGGAAACGAGCTGCGAAGAAAACAGCATGCCGCAAGCCGAAATCGCAAGCGTGATGCAAAGGATGAGGTTGAAATATCGGTTGGCGAAAGCAAAAGCGCGTTCCCTGCCCTCTTTCACCGTCAGTTCGTTGAAGATCGGGATAAACGCCGCCGTCACAACCCCGCCAAGTGCGAAGTCAAACAGCGTGATCGGCAGGCGGCTCGCCGCCTCATAAGCGCCTTCTTCCATG
>CAYQBT010000158.1:0-4123 GCA_964415775.1 uncultured Lachnospiraceae bacterium | reverse complement strand
TATCAATACCGTTGAGGACCTCACAAATCGTACCGAGAGCGAAATGATCAAGGTCAAGAACCTCGGTAAGAAGTCGCTGGAAGAAGTTATCAACAAACTTCAGGGACTCGGACTTGAGCTGAAGCGCGAGGACGAGTAATTAACCATAACGGTTAACAAATACTACAAGGAGGGAAATTACAATGCCCGGAACCAGAAAACTTGGCAGACCTACTGATCATAGAAAAGCTATGCTCAGAGGTATGGTAACATATTTGCTTGAAAACGGCTCCGTTGAGACTACGCTCACCAGAGCAAAGGAAGTTAGACCTCTCGCAGAGAAGATGATCACTCTCGGCAAGAAGAACACCCTTGCTTCCCGCCGTCAGGCAATGGCTTTCATCACGAAGGAGAGCGTTGTTAAGAAGCTGTTCGATACTATCGCTCCCGAGTATGCAGAGCGTAACGGCGGTTACACCCAGATCTATAAGATCGGTCCCCGCCGCGGTGACGCAGCAGAGATGGCGATCATTCGCCTGGTAGCAAATGCTCCCGCAGCAGAGGAGAAGGCTGACAAGTAAGCCGATCCCGCGGAAGCGCGCAATGTAAGCAAAAGAGAAGCCTTCGGGCTTCTCTTTTTTTAAAAAAACAACAAGTTTTTTTGCATACATATAGAAATTTCAAAAAATATGTAGTATACTAAGAACAAGCATAGATATGCTATATTGTATTAAGGAGAAGAGCAATGGCAGATTTCAAAGATATCTTGAATACCCCGGATACCACGGCTGAGTTTGATCAAGAAGACGTGCAGAAGAACAAGGTTATGGCAGTTTTGGCATACTTTGGTCTTTTGTTCCTCGTTACGCTGCTTGCGGCAAAGGATTCTCAGTATGCGAAGTTCCACACCAATCAAGGTGTCGTGCTTTGGATCGCAGGAATAGTGGTAAGCGTTGTATCCGGTATTCTCGTATTCATTCCCTTTATCGGTGGGCTCATCGCAACTCTGATCAGCTTGGTTATGTTTGCGCTGACGATCCTTGGTATCGTGAATGCAGCAACCGGCAAGGCGAAAGAGCTTCCTGTTATCGGCAAGTTTAAGTTGATCAAGTAAGCTACATAAAAAAGAACTGCCGCATGGCAGTTCTTTTTTATGTGTCGAATCAAAGGGAAAGAGCGGATTTTGTAGGGACAGGCGTCCTCGACTGTCCGTTTCGCCATAGTTTATGCGGACAGTCGAGGACGCCTGTCCCTTCAGGATAGTTTGTGAAATGGACAAAAGCAAAAGAGCCCGTGAAAAATCCACGGGCTCTTTGTTTTACTTTTTCAGTTTGATAACTTCTTTTACCTTCGCGATGATGTTTTCGGTGGTGAGACCGTATTCCGCGAGCAGTTCAGGCACCTGACCGCTCTTGCCGAACTTGTCGGCAACGCCGATGCAGCGCATCGGAACGGGGCACTTCTCCATCAGTACTTCGGCAACGGCACTTCCGAGACCGCCGATGATGCTGTGCTCCTCTGCGGTGACGATCGCTCCGGTTTCCTTTGCCGCCTTGACGAGAATGTCCGCGTCGATTGGCTTGATGGTGTGAATGTTGATCACGCGTGCGCTGATGCCATCTGCTTTCAGCAGCTCTGCAGCCTCCAGCGCCATGTGCACGGTCAAACCGGTTGCGATGATCGCAACATCCTTACCGTCGCAAAGCTCGATGCCGCGTCCGAGTTCAAACGTGTATGTCTCTGCATTGTTGAAGACCGGTACGGCGTATCTGCCAAAGCGCATATATACGGGACCCTTGTGTACGACGGCTGCTTTTACGGCTGCCTTCGCTTCGATCGCATCCGCAGGGTTGATGATCGTCATGCCGGGAATGGTGCGCATGAGTGCAATATCTTCGTTGCACTGGTGGGTTGCGCCGTCCTCGCCGACCGTGAGACCTGCGTGGGTGGCGCCGATCTTGACATTGAGGTGGGGATAGCCGATCACATTGCGTACCTGCTCAAAGGCTCTGCCGGCTGCAAACATTGCAAAGCTGGAGGCAAAGGGGATCATGCCGGCAGCCGCAAGGCCTGCCGCGACACCCATCATGTTGCCCTCGGCGATGCCGCAGTCGAAAAATCGATCGGGATGGGCTTCCTTGAACTTGCAGGTTTTGGTTGCTTCTGCGAGGTCAGCATCCAGAACCACAAGGTTTTTATACTCGTTTCCAAGCTCTACGAGCGCACTGCCGTAGGCTTCTCTGGTTGCAATTTTTTCTGCCATTCTTCTGTACCTCCTTAGCGGTTGAGGTCTGCCATAGCAATGGCATACTGCTCGTCGTTCGGCGCTTTGCCGTGCCAGCCGGCTTGATTTTCCATAAAGGAAACGCCCTTACCCTTGATGGTATTTGCGATGATTGCGGTGGGCTTGCCCTTGCATGCCTTTGCCGCGTTGATCGCCGCCTCGATCTGCTCGAAATCGTGACCGTCAATGGTGATCACATTCCAGCCGAAGGCTGCAAATTTTTCATCGTGAGGCGTGGGGTTCATTACATCGGTGATCTTGCCGTCGATCTGCAGACCGTTGAGATCCAGAAAAACGGTGAGATTATCGAGCTTGTAATGTGCAGCGAACATGGCTGCCTCCCAGACCTGTCCCTCCTGGCTCTCACCGTCACCGACAGCGCAGTAAACACGGTAAGTGTTGCCAGAGACCTTGCCTGCCAGTGCGATACCGCAGGCACAAGAAATGCCAAGGCCCAGCGAACCGGTAGACATATCTACGCCGGGAACGCCCTTCATGTCCGGATGTCCTTGCAGATAACTGCCGGTCTTACGCAGGGTTTTCAGATCCTCCACGGGGAAGAAGCCACGGTTTGCCAATACGGAATAGAGCGCGGGTGCAGCGTGTCCTTTCGAGAGGACAAAACGGTCGCGGTTTGCCGTTTTTGGATTTTTCTCGTCAATATGCATCTCTGCAAAATAGAGATAGGTCACAATATCTGCAATCGAAAGAGAGCCGCCGGGATGACCGCATCCGGCTGCATGCGTACTTTCGATGATACCTTTGCGGACAAGCTGTGCCTTTTCGGTCAGCATAGCAAGTTTCTCGTTATTCATAGTTACCTCATAGCAGAAGAAATAAAAATACAAGTCTATTATACTTGACGTGGCGCGGAAATGCAACTGCAATTTGACAAAAAACGGCAAAGTTTTTCGAAAATTCTACAGGGAGACGGTGTCCCCTAAACAAAGCGAGTAGATCAGCCGTCTGCTCGGCGCTTCCCCACAGATTTCGGAGATGGCACGGGCATAGTACCCAATCTGACGCGCGTGTGCGGCACGCAGTTTTTCCTCTGCCGCGGCGCGGTTTTTCGGCAGACGGTCGGTTTTGTAGTCCACCAAAACGATGTTGCCCTCCGCATCGAAGAAGAAGCAGTCGATGACACCCTGCACAAGCACAGTTTCGCCCGCAAGCTCGGCTTTTAGTCGTGCATCTGCCGCAAAATCGGACGCAGGAAGCTCCAGATTGAAGCGCTGCTCGCGGTAGAGCATCGTCGCTGATCGCATTTCGGCAAACAGCGGGGAGGCAAGAAAGGCTTCTATCTCCTCTATGTTGACGAGCACGGCATCCTCCGCGGTCAAAAATTGCTTTTCGGTGAGCCTTGCAAGCTCGGCAGCGGCACCGTGCAGAGCAGCGTTTTCAAAGTCAAAAAACTGTAAAAACAGGTGGGTTGCCGTACCGCGCTTTGCGGCATCGTTTTCTGCATCCTCGATAAAACGGGGCGCCGCGGTGATCGGCGGCAGTTTCTTTTCGCCGATGGCTTCCTCCAAAACGGTGTCGTCCAGGATGTCGGGATAGAGCCGTGAGATCGAAAGCTTGGCGGGGATTTTGGTGCGTGCCGTATGCGGATAGACATAGTCGAACCGCTCGGTGAGGATGCGGACGCTTTCACTGTCCGCGCGGACGGAATCACCCACGGGTACTTCGTTTTCGGTCTTGGCAGCATCTTCGGTCAAGAAGAAATAGGGAACCGTATGGATTTCGAGACAGGGGCGCTCCTCGCCGCCTGCTACGAGCAAGATCAGCGAAAGAAAACTCTTTTGCTCGAGTGCCGAGAATGCCGAAAGCGTGTTATGCGCAAAGCTTGCGGCTGCGAGGTGC
>CAYQBT010000157.1:0-4155 GCA_964415775.1 uncultured Lachnospiraceae bacterium | reverse complement strand
TCTGTGGCTCGTTCTGGAAGCCCTTCTCTGCATAGAACTCCTGCTCGCTTGCGGTGAACACGAACTCCGTGCCGCAGTCCTTGCACTTCAAAGTCTTGTCCTGATACATTGTTTCTACCTCTCTTTAAATGGGTTGATGTTTTTTGCCCCAAGACGGATTTAAACCGACACCTTTGTAATTCCAACGCTCTTTAAATTAAGCTATTCGGGCATATATATGCAAACGGTTTCCCGCTGACATACTACAGTATTTTTTTGAGCTTGTCTTTCACGCGGCGAAGCGCGTTATCGACCGATTTCGGCGTTTTTTCGATCCGTTCGGCGATCTCCGCGTACGAGTATCCATCCAGATACAGATCAAAAATGCGGTATTCCAGTTCCGAAAGCGCAAAGCGAATACGGCGGCGCAAATCCGAAGCCTGCTCTTTATCGAGCATCAGGCTCTGCGGATTCTCCCCGCCCTCCGGCTGTTCGTCCTCACCGAGGGTATCTATGCTCACGTCAACCGCCTTTTTGCCGATATACCGAAGCGTATCGACAATGCCGTTGACGATGCAGATCTTGGCATACAGACCAAAGGTGACACCGCGATCGGGATGATACGCAAGTGCCGCGCGATACAGCGACACAAGAGCGCCCTGACGCAGATCCTCAAGATCCGCACTGCCAAGGCTTTCTGCGTACCGGACGACCTCGCTCTCCAGCAAGGGGGCGTACCTGTCAGCCAGTTTGACGAATGCACCGCTGCTGCCGCTCTGAATATGTGCAAGCAGCTCGGCAGTGTCCTCAGACTGCTGTGTTTTGCCCTGTTTCACCGTGTTACCTCTCAAAATCCTTGCGCTTATAATTGTATTATACCATTATTTTACATAATGTCAATAGGAATATGTAAATATTTTTTTGTCAAAAATGCACAAAAATGATCGCAAAATGAAAAAATCGGGCAAAAAAGAGGACACGGCGCAGATCCTGTCGTCCCGTGTCCCCAATATGCAATTTCAGTTCAAAAGATAATCTACTTCGCCCGCAAGCAACGCCATGATGCCTTTGTAGATGCCATCGGGGCGCTCCTCAAAATTCGCTTTCATGCGCTCGATACGCGCCGCCGAATCGTCTGCAAGAGAAATATGCAGGATCTCCTTGCCCATTTCGGTGATGACGCACTCGATCTCAAATTTACCATCCTCGCGCTCGGAGGTCGTGCAATGCACCTGCGCACCGCGCTTTTTAAACGAAAGCAGCCGCATAGCGCTCTTCAGGCTGCTCTCGCGGATCGAGCGAAGCAGTCCGCTCTGCAACTGGCTGACAACAGCCGTGCCGAGTGGCGAGATGCGATACAGCGTCTTTTTCTCGCCCGTCTGCGGATCCTCGTCAAACTCCTCAATGATGTGTCCCATATCGAGGATCTCTGCAAAGCACTCCGCAAAGTCAAAATAATTGACATACTCATTCTGCACGACGATGTCATTGATCGTTGGAAAATCCAGCGGATACTGAATGTTCTGGAGAAGATACAGTATGAAAATCTTGATGTCGTTTTTGTTCGTCAGTCTTTTACCAAGTCTTGGCATACTTCTCCTCCTTTCATGGGGTGCGTTTTTTATTCTATCATTTTCGACAGCACAAGTCAAGAGAAAAAGCGCACACGGGACAACTTTTTCGTTTGGCACCGTGTGCGCTTTGTTTTAATTCTTATATTGCCGCTTATTCCTCGGGTACGTATACGTAATTCGGATAGCTTACCTTGGTGAAGATGCGGTAGCCGAGATAGCTACTCTCTACACCCTTGATCTCATCGCTGACGAGATAGCAATCCTTGTTGAATACGATCGGCATAACCGGAGCCTGCTCCATCAGGTAGCGCTCTGCCTCTGCAAGGATAGTAGCGCGGGCAGCGATGTCCTTCTCTGCGAATGCACGCTCGATGATCTCATCATAGCCTGCATCGCTGAAGCCGGTGATGTGCGGGATGAAGTCATAGTTCTCGCTCTGCATGTCGATACCGTTGCCGGAGAACTTGGTCGCATATGCTGCAAGTGCGGGGAATGCATCGGTGGATACCATCGAAACGTCCAGTCCGAGCACGTCAAATTCGCCGGTCTCATACGCTTCCTGTACGGAATCGATGTAATACTGGAGCTGTTCCTCGTTCTCTTCCACGGTCTCGCGGATCGCGGTCAGGGGTTTAAGCTCTACCTTGAAGCCGAGCTGCTCCCATACGCCCTTTACGTATTCAGCAACTGCCTGCTCTGCTTCGCTCTGTCTGTAGTTCAGCGTGAAACTGCCGCTCTTAACGCCTGCCTCTGCAAGCAAAGCCTTTGCGCCGTCCAGATCGCCGGCAGTCGAAAGAACCGCACCCTGCACCTTGCGGAAGCTGTCGCCCTTGGTTGCATTGTAAACGGTGTTTGCAATCAGACCGGTTGCCGGATCTGCATACACTAGAATCTCCGCAACCGCCTCGCGGTCGATCGCCATCGAAAGCGCCTTGCGAACGCGGGCATCGCTGAACAGCTCGTTCTTGGTGTTGAACAGGTAGGAATAGGTAGAGTTTGCGTCGGTAACGTGTGCGTCCTTCTCTACCTCTGCGCGATTTGCAAGCGGAACGTCGCCCATGTACAGGATGTTGCCTGCAACGTACTCTGCATAGATCGCATCGAGATCGTCCGCATAGGTTCTCTGGCCGCTGGGCTTATCCTCTTCCTTGAGGAAGGTTACGAAGAATCTGTAGGGTTTGACATAGCGGTCAAGCATATCCTCTTCGGTATCGCGGTAGTAGTAGTTGTTGCGCTCCAGACGCATGGTGGTGCGCTCTACCTTCTCGCCGTTCTCCAGCTCAACGTCCTTGTCACGGTCCAGTGCCTTTACGGTGAAGGGGCCGTTGCAAACGAGGGTTGCGTGTCTGCGCGACCAGTATCTCTGGTTGCCCGCAACCGACTCCTCACGAAGCGGTACCAGTGCAAGGCTAGTGAGCGTCTTCTTAAAGTTCTCGTAGTCGATCTTGCCCTCGAAGGTTACCTCCAGCAGGTAGGTGTCCAGCGCCGATACGCCGAGGTCGTCGATCGAAGCATCGCCCGCCTTAACGGCACGCGCGTTCTTCACCTCATACAAAAGTGCCGCGCTCGAGCTCTGGTAGGTGCACTCCATCAGGCGCTTCCAAGCGAAAACAAAGTCATCCGCGGTGAGCGCACGACCGTCCGACCACTTGGTCTCCTTGATGGAAAACTGCATCTTATAAACGCCCTTTTCGGGATCCTCGATGATCTTCTCGCCGGTAGCGAGTGCTCTGACGACCTTACCCTTCTCGTCCAGACGGTACAAGCCCTCGAACATAAGGCCGAGAATCTTGGTAGCCGACTCATCGGTCTGATCCTTGCCGGGATCAAAAGCATAAATATCACTGGTTATGTACGCATTGATAATGTCACCCTTATCCTCTGCGATCGGATCGATCGAGCCGTGACAGGATGCGAGCGGCAGTACAACCGTCAGCAAACATACAACAAGAGCAATTACTCTTTTCATTTTATCCGTGTCCTCCGAATTCAAAATGCAAAATGCGCGCCAGACGCATAAAACTGCTTGTATTATTATATCATTAAAACGAGGTTTTATCAATGAAAATTTCGTGAATTTTCAACATTAGGAGAATTGCACAATATTTGCTCTCCTATTTTGTATCAATTTACAAAATAGTTTTAAGAATGTCGACAGGTTTCCCAAATTCTTATCGCGCATTTTTGCTATACTGTGCATAGAAAAGCAACGGTCGGGGACAATTTCTTTGCGGCAAGGATAAAAAGCCGCAAAGGAGGGCACATGAACGGATACACCATCCAAACAGACCTTGCCTGCGAAGCAGAAGCCACGCACGACCGGCACAAAAGCGGAACCGACTATGCCGAGGAAACCGTCCGCGGCTTTCGCGTAGCGCGGCTCGCGGTCGAAAATGAGACGGGCGAACGCACCACCGGCAAGCGTCGCGGCAAATATATCACCGTGTTTACCGACCTCATCTGCGACATCGGCGGCGACGAATTTGACGCGCTGACGGCGCTTGTCGCTGAGGAGATCGGGAGCCTTGCAGAGAGCACGCTCGGCAAAAAGCCCACCTGCGTGCTGGTCGCCGGGCTCGGCAACCGCGAGATCACCGCGGAC
>CAYQBT010000156.1:0-4166 GCA_964415775.1 uncultured Lachnospiraceae bacterium | reverse complement strand
GAGCAGCTTTTCGATCGCAAGTCCGGTGGCATCGGAGATATATTTGCCGGTCGTTTGCGTTGCACAAAGGTTATGCTTCGACAGAATGCCGCAGTATGCAATACAGAACTGTGTCATGAGTTCTTTTTTTGTGTCGCTTGCGATGATTGCTATATCCATTGTTCTCCCATCCTTTTTTATTGATAATTTAATTGTTATTGTTATCGGAATAAAAATTTGTCGCGCTTGATCCCTACAAAGCCACGCAACAGCGGGACATGCTCGCCGCAAAGACGGTTTGCGATATTTTCAAACGCAGTGCGGCAGTTGCTCTTCTTGCCGTCGAACACACTTTTTCCCTGCTCGCTCAGCATCGAAAGCCGCACATCCATCGGGATGATACCGAGCAGGGGCGTGCGCGTGCGGTCGATCATTTCGATAATGCCGGCGCGCTTTGCGAGGTTTTCTGCCTGGGTATCAAAGCCGTTGATGATGAGGAATTGCTCTTCCACCTTTTTTTCATCCAGCAGGATACCGCTTTTTTCAGCGGCACGGATCGCCGTGGGCGACTGCGACGATACGATCAGCGCCGTATCGCACGCGGGTGCCGAGAGGGCAACCGATTCATGTGCACCGCCCGAGGTATCGACGAAAATGAAATCAAACTGGAAGGCTTCTTCAAGCTTGTCCAGCGCCGCAGCAAAGCTCTCCTCGGTGGCGTCTCCGTCATAGCGGAAGGGCGCGCCGATAAAAGCAAGATTCGGGTGGTCGGGGTGCAGATGTACGACCGAGGTGCAGTCTGCGCGACCGCTGGTCAGATCGCAGATGTCATAGATCAGGTCGTCCTGCATGCCGAGCATCAGATCGAGGGAACGGTTTCCGAGGTCAAAGTCGATCAGGAGCACGCGCTTGCCCTTTGCGGCAAGTGCCGTGGCAACACCGATGCTGACGGTAGATTTTCCAACGCCGCCCTTGCAGGAAGTCACCAGTATTCTGCTCAAAACTTTCACCTCCGCGTATTTGTATATAAAACGCGCACTATACATGAAGTATAGCACAATTTTTCGGGTTGTGTCAATAAAAATTGCAGAATATTCCAAGGAATAGATTTGATTTTTGTGCAAAATAGAATCTTTTTCGCCGCAAAGTATAAATATTGCAAAAAAAATTACAACAATTTTTTACTTGTATTGTAAAATAAAAAAATGTAGTGTATAATAGTAAAGATAAAAATTTACGCTAAAAAAGAGGACGACACCATGATCCGTGAGAACATTGAGAAACTGATCGCATCCGATCCCGAGGTAGGCAATGCAATTCTTGCAGAGTATGACCGCCAGAAAAACGGCATTGAGCTGATTGCGTCCGAGAACGTTGTCTCGGAGTCGGTTCTGCTTGCGGCAGGCTCTATTCTGACCAACAAGTATGCCGAGGGTTACCCCGCCCACCGCTATTACGGCGGATGCCAGTGCGTGGACGTTGCCGAGAATCTTGCGATCGAGCGCGCAAAGAAGCTGTTTGCTGCCGAACACGTGAATGTACAGCCCCACAGCGGTGCACAGGCAAATACCGCGGTGTATTTTGCGCTGCTGGAGCACGGCGATACCGTTATGGGTATGAATCTTGCCCATGGCGGACATCTTACACATGGAAGTCCTGTAAACTATTCGGGCAAGAGCTACAATTTCGTTCCCTACGGTGTGGACGCTGAGACCGGACGCATCGACTATGACGAGTTTGAGAGACTTGCAAAGGAATGCAAGCCGAAGCTGATCGTGGCAGGCGCCTCTGCGTATCCGCGTATCATTGATTTTGAGAGAATGGCAAAGGTTGCGCACGAGGTCGGCGCACTCTTTATGGTCGATATGGCACATATCGCAGGTCTGGTTGCGGCGGGACTACATCCCTCGCCCGTACCGTATGCGGATATCGTCACCACGACCACGCATAAGACGCTGCGCGGTCCGCGCGGCGGTATGATCCTCTGCCGCAAAGAGCTCGGTAAGGCGATCGACAAGGCGATCTTCCCCGGTACACAGGGCGGTCCGCTCATGCATATCATTGCTGCGAAGGCAATTTGCTTTGGAGAGGCGCTGAAGCCGGAATTCAAGGCATACCAGAAGCAGATCGTCGAGAATGCGGCGGTGCTTGCGGATACACTGCTTGCCGAGGGCTTTGACCTCGTTTCGGGCGGTACCGACAACCACTTGATGCTGCTCGATCTGCGCAAGGTCGGCATCACCGGCAAGGAGCTCGAGGCGCGTCTGGACAGCGTACACATCACGGCGAACAAGAACGCGATCCCGAACGACCCCGAAAAGCCGTTTGTCACAAGCGGCGTGCGTATCGGCACCCCTGCGGTCACCAGCCGCGGCATGGGTACCGAGGAGATGAAGACGATCGGTCACCTGATCGGTCTGTGCGCGAAGGAGTATGAGACTAAGGCGGATTATATCCGTGCCGAGGTCGCAAAGCTCTGCGAGAAGTTCCCGCTGTTTGACTGATGATGGATACAAACGCACTTGCAAAAGATCTGGTGCAGGCTTTTGCGGATAAAAAGCATACGCTCTGTTTTGCAGAGTCCTGCACGGGCGGACTTGCGTCGGCGACCGTCGTATCGGTGCCGGGTGCATCCGAGGTCTTTTACGGCGGCATCGTCTCCTATGACAACTCGGTCAAGCGCAGATTGCTTTTGGTTCCGCGTGATGTGCTTGAGACGGTGGGCGCGGTCAGCGAAGCGTGCGCTTTGCAGATGGCAAAGGGTGCGCGCACGGCGATCGGCACGGACATTGCTGTCAGCGTGACAGGCATTGCCGGTCCCGGCGGCGGCAGCAAAGAAAAACCGGTCGGAACGGTTTTTCTCGGCGTTGACAGTTCGCGCGGCAGCCGCGTGATACGCCTTTCTCTCGGAGAAGTGGGGGACCGGACAGCCATCCGCGAACGCTCGGTATACGAGATGCTTGCGGCGGCGCTGGACGAACTGAATATGATCACAAAATAAACGGCTATACAGAAAGGATAAAGTGTGGCTATGAAAGAGTTTAAGAGAATTGGCATTCTCACCTCGGGCGGCGATGCGCCCGGTATGAATGCCGCGATCCGAAGTGTTGTGCGCTCGGCGTTGATCCGCGGCGTGGAATGTATGGGTATTTACCGCGGCTATCGCGGACTCATTGAGGGCGACATCAAGCCGCTCGACATGCGTTCGGTTTCCAATATCATCAACCATGGCGGAACGGTGCTCTATTCCGACCGCTGCCCCGAGTTCAAGACCGAAGAGGGCATGGCGGCGGCAGTTGCCAACTGTCATCGTTTCGGCATTGACGGCATCGTTGCCATCGGCGGTGACGGCACCTTCCGCGGTGCGACAGACCTCACCGAGCACGGTGTGCCCTGTGTGGCTCTGCCCGGTACCATCGACAACGATATTACCTCCACCGAGTATTCGATCGGCTTTGACACGGCGGTCAATACCACCGTTGAGCTGATCGACCGCCTGCGCGATACCTGTGAGTCGCATGCAAGATGTAACGTCGTTGAGGTTATGGGACGCGACTCGGGCGCGATCGCGGTGCAGACCTCCGTTTCGGTCGGCGCTACTGCGGTTATCGTCAGGGAGATCCCCTTTGATGAACGGGAGATCTTAGAGGAAATGAAGGAATCCCGTGAAAACGGCAAGCGCAATTTCATCATCGTTGTTTCCGAGGGTGTTCCCGGCTATGCGGAAAAACTCACCAAGACGATCGAGGAGGAGACCGGCATCGAGACGCGCTTTGCCCGCTTTGCGCACATCGTCAGAGGCGGTTGCCCCACACAGCGTGACCGCATGCTCGGCTCCAGAGTGGGCGCATACGCGGTAGAAAAACTACTCGAGGGCAAGAGCGATCTTGTCATCTGTGAGCACGCCGGCATGATCGATGCTATGGACATCGGCGAGGCGCTGATCCTTGACCGTATGTACAAGGACAGGCTGAAGGAGGGCGATCTCGAGAAGCTTTCGCCCGAAAAGGTTGCATGGATGCGCGATTACTGCAAGCGCAGATTTGACAAATTCAAGAGCATCTACAAGCTCGCATACGATATTTCGAAGTAAAATATAAAAACAGACGATACGAAGTGTATCGTCTGCTTTTTGTAAAACGAAAACCACGCGATAGTCGCGTGGTTCAAAAGAGGTTAACCGGTGA
>CAYQBT010000155.1:0-4169 GCA_964415775.1 uncultured Lachnospiraceae bacterium | reverse complement strand
CCTTGCCTAAAGGGGGCTGTCACCATACGGTGACTGGGGGATACATATCCCTCCACCGCTAATGCGGTCCCCCTCCCTTTAGACAAGGGAGGCTTATTACATTTCTCCGCAGGAGCAAGTTATGTCTGAACAGTTTTCGCGCACAGAGATGTTGATCGGTAGCGAAGCCATGGAAAAACTGAAAAATGCCCACGTTGCCGTGTTCGGCATCGGGGGTGTGGGCAGCTTTGTGGTGGAGGCACTCGCACGCGCGGGCGTGGGGGCGCTCGACCTCATTGACAGCGACACGGTAGCAGAAAGCAACCTCAACCGCCAGATCATCGCCACGCACTCCACGATCGGTCGGGATAAGGTAGCCGTCGCCGCCGAGCGGATCGCCGACATCCATCCCAACTGCAAGGTACGCACATACAAGATATTCTACCTCCCCGAAAACGCGGAAGACTTTGACCTTGCGGTCTACGACTATATTGTGGATGCGATCGACACCGTTTCGGGCAAGATCGCGCTGATCTGCGGTGCAAACGAGGTGCATACCCCGATCATCAGCTCGATGGGTACGGGCAACAAGCTAGATCCAACAGCATTTGAAGTCACCGACATCTACAAAACCTCGGTCTGCCCGCTGGCGCGCGTGATGCGCACCGAGCTGAAAAAGCGCGGCATTAAAAAGCTGAAGGTTCTCTACTCCAAGGAAACACCGATACCCCCGCAAGGCGCTCCTGTGTCAGACGGGCACCGCCGCGCGATCCCTGCAAGCATCTCCTTTGTCCCATCGGTAGCAGGACTGATCATCGCAGGCGAAGTTATAAAGGATATTATCAAAAAATGAGGTAAATGCAATGCTTTCGACAAACAAATCATACAACATTCTCTTTATCGGCAACAGCTACACCTTTTTTAACGATATGCCGACCGCGATCTTTCAAAAGATTGCCGAATCGGCGGGATATACCGTACAGGTGACCGCGATCACCAAGGGCGGCTGGACGCTCGAAAAGCACGGGGATCCCGCAGACGAATACGGCAAAGCGGTAGATGCCGCACTGCGTGAAAACCGCTATGACTATGTGATCCTGCAGGAGCAAAGCGTGCGCCCCGCGTCCGAGCCCGAGAAGTTTTATGCTGCGGTACGAAGCCTTGCCGAAAGAGTCAAGGCAAACGGTGCAAAGATCGTTTTGTATGCGACCTGGGGACGAAAGACCGGCAGTAAGATCCTCGCCGAGCACGGCTGGACAAATGAGGAGATGACGAACATGCTCGCCACCGCCTACCGGACGATCGGCAAAGAGATCGGTGCCGCGGTCGCCGATGTAGGACTTGCATTTTACGATGTGTATACCCATAACGGAGATACGATCGACCTCTATAATCCCGACCTCACGCATCCGTCACCGGTCGGCAGTTATCTTGCGGCGCTGAAGCTTTTTGCGACGGTCTTCGATGCGGATCCCACTGCTGTTTCTTATGCGGCAGACCTGCCCGAAGAGACCGCAGAAATTCTGAAAGCCGCAGCAAAAAAAGCAACTATGTAACAAAACACTTCGCTTTAGGCTTCATTTCATAGGGAAGTTTCCCTAACCACACGGTAGGGGCGAACTGTGGTCGCCCGCGGGCGTTCAAAGAACACCCCTACGGATGACCACAAATTCCGGCAAAGATATTGTTTTCTCTGCCTTTTTTGATATAATGGAACGAATAAAAAGCCCCCTTGTGTAAATGGGAGGATAGAAAATTGCACGGCTTGCCGTGACGGAGGGAATTATGAAATTTCATGGACTAAACTATTATTCTAAACAACCACAAAGAATATTTGACTTCTATAAAACATTAGGATTTAGAGTTCGTCAAGAAAAAGAGTCTGATGATTATTTTGGAGCAGCACTTGCTCTTACCGATGAACAAGAACCGATTATGTGGATATGGTCAATACCTGAAGGCAAAGAACAACCTTGTTGTAATAATTTATATTTCACAACGAATGGAAAAGTCTATGAAATATATGAAAACATAAAAGCGAGTGGAATTAACTGCCCTGAACCAATTAAAACCTTTTGGGGCGGTATGGAATTGATAGTAACTGACCCTGATGGAAATACAATTTTATACGTATAATTTCCAATTTATCAGACTGTCAATAACAGAATAATTCAGAACCACGGTTTCAAAACGAGCCGTGGTTTTTCTTTGCTTTCTGCATATCAAAAAGCCACCACGAAAAACGTGGTGACTTTTCAAATTTAACGCTACTTTTGCAGACGCTCGGTACAAGCTCTTTTTGTGTCTAAAACTTCACGGTGCCGCTCATTAACATCTGATCGATCTCGGGAAGCCGATCGACAAATTCCGCATAGAATTTGCGCGATGCATCGCAGTAGCGGTATGCGTCGCCGTCTCTGTATCGGCGGCAGCCGTTTGCGCAGTATTTTGCATACTCGCAGTCTCTACACCTGCCGTCATTCCCGCATGGATTCGCAAGAAATGTCTTTGCCGCCGCCGAGCTTGCGAGCTCGGCAAAGGTCGCGGTGTTGATGTTGCCAAGCACATATTCGTCCAGACAATAGAAATCGCACGGGTATACATCGCCGTTGCCCTCTATAACGAACTGAATATTGCAATGCCCCTGCATTCCGCATTGCTCGGCCCCCTGACCCTTATATATGTGGTAGAGATTGTCAAAATACCGAATGCTGCAATATTTACCCGCCGCAAAATCGGAATACCACGCATCGAACAGCTTGATAAGAAACTGATAGTACTCCTTGTTGTCCGGAACATACTTTACATAGTCCTCCTTGCCAAGCGGAGCGATGCACGGAATAAACTGCAGATACCCAAAGCCCTGCTTGCGGAACGCGGTGTACACCTTTTTGATGTGCTTTGCGACCTGCTTTGTCACGACGGTGAGGATGTTGAACTCCACACCGTATTTTTTCATGCACGCGGCGGCAGCAACCACGCGGTCAAAGGTACCCTTTCCTGCGGCATCCGGACGAAGCTTGTCGTGCACCAGCTTGTCGCCGTCACAGGAAAGACCAACCAAAAAGCGGTTGTCACGCAGGAATTTTGCCCATGCCGCATCCATATGCAGTCCGTTCGTCTGCAAGGTATAGACCACCGGAAGATTCTTTGTGTTGCCCTCTTTCACCTTGCGGACAAATCTTTCGAAAAATGCAAGCCCCACAAGCGTTGGTTCGCCGCCCTGGAATGCGAAAAATACGCCGTCATCCGAGGCGGCAAACGCCTTGCGGATCAGTTGGTCAGCCGTTTCGTCGGACATAAATCCCGTAAAGGCAACGTCTCTGTGCTCCGCCTCGTTATGATAAAAGCAATAGGTGCAACGCATATTGCAAAGGCTGGAAGCGGGTTTTATCAATACGCTCAGCATATTCTTTACTCGATAAAGGGCATGATATCCCCATTTTCGGTCTGCCATTCCCTGAGCATATCCTGCATCAAACCAAGGATTCCCTGATGTGTAGCATCGAAGATCAAATTGTTCATCTCGTACGGATCTTTTTCCAGATCATACAATTCATCTATATCATTGAGATAGCTTGTATATTTGTACTTTCCGAAATACACCGTTCGGGCATGCGTCTCGGAGTGCAGACCGTTCGTTTGGCTTACCATATAGGTGCGAGGCTCCGCCGTTCCCTCGATCAGATCAAGCATGCTCATGCCCGAAACCTTATCGGGGAAGGACAGTCCAAGCACGTCCAGCATCGTAACGGGTACGTCTGCCGTGTTTACGAACGATTCGTTTATAGTACCTGCGAGATCGGCGTAATCCGGGCTTCTGATCGCCATCGGAATATCCAAGACCTCTTCGATCATATAGGTTTCCTTACCGCTGTGACCGCCGTGCGAAGCAAGAGCATCGCCATGGTCTGCCGTCCAGATCACCACCGTGTTTTCATCAAAGCCAAGCTCGTCGATGGTGTCCAGAATACGACCGATAGCGTCATCAGTCATGGTTGCACTCGCATAAGCGATCGCAAGGTAGGTACGGAAGGTCTCCCAGTTCAAGACATTCGGCGTTTCCAGTCCCGGATCTACAGAGCCTTGGTTATCCCACGCATACACCACGGGGCGATTCTGCCAATCATCCATGAAGGAGGGATATTCCGGAATGTTTCCGCCGATCACGCCGTTTTCATCCGTGTAGA
>CAYQBT010000154.1:0-4220 GCA_964415775.1 uncultured Lachnospiraceae bacterium | reverse complement strand
TCAATCGATTGCATGCCGGCACAGATACCGATGCCCTTGATAAGGTCTACGGCAGAGATAACGGCACCGCTAAGCCCCCACTTTTCCGAGAAAGAGGGAAGTGCAGGCTTTTTGCCGGGGCTCCACAGCCATGCAGAGTTGGCGACACGCTTTCCGGCCTTGCGGCGGGCAATATTGACCGGATGATCTTTCAGGATGTCATAGCTTGCGCGCATGAGGTCATAGAAGGGCTTGCCCTCTTTTCCGTGTGGCAGATGCTCGGTGATGCATTGTCCGAGAATGTCGTGAGGACGCATAAAGTTATAGGTTTCCGAGCCGTTTTTCCAAAGCAGGCAGTGGCGATAGGAGACACCTGTATAGAAATGGCGCATCTCGTTGCCAAGCTTCTCCTCCAGTGTTTTAATCAGTGCATCTGCCTCGGCAGTGGTGATCTCGTCTGCGCTGTGATCTAGCATGATCTTTTGATCATATTCTTCTTCGTCACTGAGGGTAACTACATTACAGCGATAAGCCGTTTCGTCCGGTTGCATCTTCAGTCCCATACTCATTGCCTCAAGCGGCGAACGTCCTTTGGAATATACTTTTGGATCATAGGAAAGGATCGCAAGGTTTGCCGTGTCGCTTTCGGGAACCATTCCATTTGGAACATTGGAGACAGTACCGCAAATGGATTTTGCGGCAAGCATGTCCATCATCGGTTTGTTTGCGGCTTCCATCGGTGTACGGTTATCGAGTTCTTTGATTTTTCTGTCTGCCATGCCGTCGCAGACGAGGACAAAATACTTCATTGTAAGAGTTACCTTTCGCAAAAAGAATATACTATGCCATACTATTTACTTATTATAGCATAATGATAGAAATTATTCAAGATTTGACAGAGAATTCTGAAAAGATTTTTTGTAAAAATCTTTAAAAATTTTGCCATTTCCTATTGCAAAAAGGAAAATTGTATGCTATAATCAAATGCGTTGTGCCATGGCACAAGATTTAGAACAGTCCTCTGCAAATGCTCTGCACGAATGTTCGATGAATAAGGAGGAGCCAAAAATGAATAAGATTGAGGCTTTTGTAAGTGAGCAGATTAAGGAGAATCCCCCTGTTGTCGAAATCGGTAGCACCGTAAAGGTTCACAACAGAATCAAAGAGGGCGCAAGGGAGAGAATCCAGATTTTCGAGGGTACCGTTATTGCGAAAAACGGCGGTGGGATCTCGGAAACCTTCACGGTAAGACGTGTTGCTTATGGTTGTGGCGTAGAGAAGACTTTCCCGCTACATTCCCCCAACGTTGTCAAGGTTGAACTGGTTAGAACCGGTAAGGTTCGCCGCGCAAAGCTCTACTACATCCGCGAGCGCGGTGGTAAGAGCGCAAAGGTCAAGGAACACATCGACAACTAAGTCTTACATTCAAACAGACAAAAAAGACGGAACAGTTTGCTGTTCCGTCTTTTTTGCTTGAAAAACGAAAGGAGCAGAAGTCTGCTCCTTTCGTTTTATACGCTGTGAATGCCGAGATCTTTATCTGCATTTTCGCTGTCCAGTTCATAGAGCTTTGCTTTACGGTCCTCGAAGAACTTGGTTGCGACTTGCTCAAAGAGCGCATAGGAAAGGACATCTTCCTCCTGCTCCATATACGGCTTGACCTTTTCGCGCAAAGCGGGAAGCTCAGGTGCGATAGCGTCGGCGGGGCGATAGGTGATCGGCTTTTCATCGCCGAGAATCTGTTTTTTGAATTCTGCGGAGATCGGTACGGGCGTTGTGCCGTAGTCGCCGTGAACGATGCCCTTGAACTCCTTGGTAACGATCTTGTAACGCTCGCCTGAGATGACATTAAAGACGGCTTGCGTACCGACGATCTGCGAAGTCGGCGTTACCAGCGGAGGATAGCCTGCATCCGCACGCACGCGCGGAACCTCTGCAAGAACTGCGTCGAGTTGATCAAGCTTACCCGCCTGCTTTAGTTGCGAAACCAAATTGGAAAGCATGCCGCCGGGCACCTGATAGCGCAGGGCGTTGACATCTACCTTTAGAACCTTGGGGTTGATAAGACTGCTTTCGATATACTTCTCACGGATGCCGTCAAAATACTTGGAAACGACATTGAGCTTCTCCAGATCAAGACAGGTATCATATTCGGTGCCGGCAAGAGCCGCAACGATCGGCTCGGTCGCAGGCTGTGAGGTGCCGAGTGCAAAAGGTGAGATGGCGGTGTCCACAATGTCCACCCCTGCTTCGATTGCTTTCAGGAGCGTCATAGAGGCAACGCCAGCGGTGTAGTGGGTGTGTAGCTCAATCGGAATCTTTACATTCGATTTGAGTTTGGTGACAAGATCATATGCGTCATAGGGTAAAAGCAGACCGGACATATCCTTGATACAGATAGAGTCTGCGCCCATTTCTTCCATTTCTTTTGCAAGCTTTGCAAAGTAGTCATTGTTGTGCACCGGGCTTGTCGTATAGCTGAATGCGACCTGCACATGTCCGCCTTCTTTTTTAGTAGCATTGATCGCGGTTTTCAGGTTCCGACCGTCGTTGAGTGCATCGAAGATGCGGATGATATCAATACCGTTGGCAATGGATTTCTGCACGAAGTATTCTACAACATCGTCCGCATAATGGCGATAGCCGAGAATGTTCTGCCCACGGAACAGCATCTGCAGTTTTGTGTTTTTTACATGGGCACGGATGGTACGCAGTCTTTCCCACGGATCCTCATTCAAAAAGCGGAGACAGGAATCGAAGGTTGCGCCGCCCCATGCTTCCAGTGCGTGGTACCCGACATCGTCGAGTGCTTCCAAGATTGGAATCATTTCTCCGGTCGTCATTCTTGTCGCCGCAAGAGACTGGTGCGAGTCACGAAGGACGGTTTCGGTAATTTTAACTTTTGCCATTGTAGTCACCCCATAGATCAGTTGAGCGTGATCAGGACTTCGCCGCTCTGTACAGACGATCCCTTGGTAACTTCAATAGAAGCAACCGTTCCGTCAGCGGGCGAGGGAATATCGTTTTCCATCTTCATGGCTTCCAGTACGCAGAGGGAGTCGCCCGACTTAACGGCTTGTCCAACGGTTACATTGATTTTGAGAATTGTACCGGGCATCGGTGCGGTTGCCTTCACGCTGCCTTGCGCACCGCTTGCAGCCTTCGGCGCAGCGGGTGCTGCTGCAGGAGTGGGTGCCGCAGAAGCGACAGGCGCGGGGGCTGACACAGGTGCTGTGCCGGAAACGACAGGCGCAATAGGAGCGCCGATTTCTTCTACGGTAACGTCATATGCGACGCCGTTAACGGTAATCGTATATTGTCTCATGATGAAAATCTCCTTACCACTAATTAATTTTTATAAGAAAAATTGGTGTTTGCACGCTTGAAGGAAACGACTCGGAACGTCGAGGGATCCCGACCGCTTGCGGCGGCAACTGCTGCGGCGATGACTGCAATGATCGCGAGATCATCCGCCGGCGCAGTCGTTTCTTTTGTCAGAACAGGTGCGCTATCTTTCGTCTCCGGTACTTCGATAGTTGCTACCGTATCCGCTTTTACGGCATCTGCTGATTGCTCGATGTTAGGTGCACGGCGAAGCTTTTTGAACAAAAAATCAAACATGTGTTACCTCCTTACAGGGGCAGGTTGGCATGTCTGCGCTCGGGTGCGCCGCCACGCTTAGAAGCCAGCATGAACAGAGCTGCGCAAATGCGCTGACGAAGTTCGGCAGAGGCAATAATATCGTCAATTTCTCCGTGTACGGCTGCCTTGACCGGTGCGGCATGCTCAGCCGCCCAATCCGCTTCCACCTCTTCACGTGGTTTCACGGCGACGCGCTCGTTGCAAAGGAAAGCAACTGCACTGCGGGGAGACATCACGCTGATCTTGGCGCTGTCCAGTGCAAAAGCGACGTCTGCTCCGATCGATTTGGAACCCATCAGCGTAAAGGCGCTACCGAATGCGTTGCCAAGTACAACCGTTACTTTAGCGGTAGCCGCGCCCGAGTAAGTGAATGCCAGTTTGGAAAGCTCCGAGGCAAAGGGCATATTCTCGTTTGCTGCACCGACCGCCAGACCTTCGCTGTCAACCAAGGTAACGACCGGAATTGCAAAGCTGTCACACATCGAAATAAACTTGGAGATCTTTCTTGCGGCAAAGGAAGTGAGCTTGCCGCCGTTTTCCTTCGGCTGGTTCGCAACGATGCCGCACACGCCGCCGCCGATCGTGGCAAAAGCGCAGAT
>CAYQBT010000153.1:0-4235 GCA_964415775.1 uncultured Lachnospiraceae bacterium | reverse complement strand
TACCCCGGTTGGCACATAGAGTGCTCCTGCATCAGCATGAAGCATCTTGGCGAGTCGCTGGATATTCATTGCGGCGGTATTGATAATGCGTTCCCCCATCACACCAACGAAATTGCGCAAAGTGAGGCGTTTCTCGGCCACAAGTGGTGCAATTATTGGTTCCATGTTCACCACCTGAACACAAATTCGGGTAAAATGAGCAAGTCGAGCGGCGAGTTTTTGACCGTTTCTTTGCTCGAAAGCAAGGGATACAATCCGCTTGCGTACAGACTCTTCTGTCTGCAGTCGCATTATCGCAAGTCGCTGGTATTCTCGTATGAGAATCTCGACAATGCGGCGACCGCATATAACAAAATTGCAAACCGCCTGCTTGCGCTCTTGAAGGAAGAGCAGGGCGAGGTGGACAAAGCGGCGTTTGATTCGCTGAAGGCAGGCTTTATGGCAGGGCTTGACAGCGATCTCAACACCTCTCTTGGTGTGACGGCGATCTATGACGTGCTGAAGGCCGACACCACGCCTGCGACCAAGCTTGCGCTGATCGAGGACTTTGACTATGTGCTCGGTCTTGACCTTGTTCCCGCGGCAAAGCAGATGCTTGCCAAAGAGCAGGCGGCGGCAGAGCAGGCGGCAAGCGATCCCCTTGTACAGAAGATCGAGGCGATGATCGCTGAACGTGCCGAGGCAAAGAAGGCAAAGAATTACGCGTGTGCAGACGAGATCCGTGCAGAACTTCTGACAATGGGTGTCGTTTTGGAAGATACCCGCGAAGGCACGAAGTATAAGATCGAAAAGTAAATAGCGAACCCCGTGCAATTCCATTCGGAATTGCACGGGGTTCTTTTTTCTTTTTTTGCATAATTCTATTGACAAAGCGTGTTCAAGTGATATAATAAACACATGAACAATCGTTCAAATGAAAGGGGATTGAATATGTACGATGAAGAGTTGATCTATGATCTTGCGGATCTGTTCAAGGTCTTTGCGGATTCCACGCGTATCCGCATATTGCATTGCTTGTTGGAAAATGAGAGCTGTGTAGGCGATATTGCAACGGCACTGGAGATGAGCCAGACGGCGATCTCACATCAGCTTCGGGTACTCAAGCAGAGCCATCTGGTGCGCTGCCGCCGCGACGGCAAGCAGATGTACTATTCTCTTGCCGACGATCACGTTAAGGTGATCCTCGCCGCGGGAATGGAGCATGTGGAGGAGTGATTTAGCGCGGGGCAAAGTCATCCGCCCGAGATCCGTTCGACTTCGCTGCGCTTCGCTCAGGATGACGCGGGCGGGGAAACTTGAAAAGATTTATATATAAGCAAGGAGCATTATTCTATGTCAGAACATACGCACGAAGAAGAGTGCCACGAAGCGCACTGCGGCTGTCATGAGCACGAGCATGACGGTTGCGGCTGTGGGCACTGCCATGGGCATGGCGAAACAAAAGGAGAATGGCTGCGCTTAGCCGCGGCGGCGGTGCTCTTTGTCTGCGGCATCGTGTTGTCGTTTTGGGCGCTCCCGCCGTTTATATCGCCGCTTCTCTTTGCCGCGGCGTATCTGACGGCGGGATATCCGGTGCTTACGGGTGCCGTGCGCGGTATTTTGAAAGGGGATTTATTTGGCGAGGATTTTCTGATGTCGGTCGCTTCGATCGGCGCATTTGCCATCGGCGAGTATGCCGAGGCGTGCGCGGTCATGCTGCTGTTTGAACTGGGGGAACGGCTACAGGATCGCGCCGTGGCAAAGAGCCGCGATTCGATCCGTGCGATCCTCGAACTGCGCCCCGAACGCATACAGATCCTGCGCGGCGAAAAAACCGTCACGGTAGAGCCGGAGGCGGTACGGGTCGGCGATATTCTGGTCGTACTGCCGGGGGAAAAGGTCGCCTGTGACGGCGTCATTGTGGACGGCGGCGGAGACATGGACATGGCGGCACTCACGGGAGAGAGCCTGCCGGTAACCAAGCAGGTCGGCGACAGCGTGCTTGCGGGCAGTATCAGTCTGGACAGCACCTTTCGTATCCGCGTGACCGAGAGCTACGACCAAAGCACGGTGGCAAAAATTCTCGAAATGCTGGAGCATGCAAAAGAGAAGAAGAGCCGCACGGAAAGCTTTCTTCGCCGCTTTTCCAAGGTATATACCCCTGCGGTGTGTGCATTTGCGCTTGCGGTAGCGGTTCTGCCGCCGCTTTTCGGACTCGGCGGCTTTGAAACGTGGATCTATCGCGGTCTTTGCGCGCTCGCTGCGTCCTGCCCCTGCGCGTTGGTTATTTCGGTGCCGCTCGGCTTCTTCGGCGGACTGGGTGCCGCATCCCGTGCGGGTGTGCTGGTCAAGGGAAGCAACTATTTAGAGGCACTTGCCGCGGTCAATGCTGCCGCCTTTGACAAGACGGGAACGATCACGGCGGGCAAGTTCGTCTACAGCGGCGAGGAAAACGCAGAAGATGCCGAACGCTTGCACCGCGCACTTGCCATTTGTGAAAAATACAGCACGCATCCGATCGCGCTTGCGGCAACAGAAGCCTTTGGCGCCCTTGCCGACGGTGTGGAGATCACCGAGGCGGTTGCCATCCCCGGCAGGGGTGTGCGCGCCACGGTGGGTGACACGGTGTACCTCTGCGGTAATGCAACGCTCTTACGCGAAGCGGGCATTGCGGTTGCCGAGGCAACAGCACTCGGCACGGCGGTATACGCGGCAGAGAACGGACAGTTCCTCGGCAGCGTGACCTTTGCCGACGCCATCAAAGAGGACAGTGCCGATGCCATGCGCGCGCTTGCGGCGCTCGGCATTGCCGATACGGTGATGCTGACGGGCGACAAGCAGTCGATCGCCGAGGATGTCGGCTTGCAGGTGGGCATCGGCGCAGTATATGCCGAGCTTTTGCCTGCGGATAAGGCAAAGCGTTTTGCTGCGGAGAAGGCAAAGGGGAAAAAGATGGTGTATGTCGGCGACGGCATCAACGATGCACCCGTACTTGCCCTTGCCGACGTAGGCGTTGCCATGGGCGGTATCGGATCTGCCGCGGCGCTTGAGGCGGCAGACGCGGTGATCATGGGTGACAGCCTGACGAAGCTACCAGAGGTGATCCGCATTGCCAGACGCACGATGCGCATCGTGCGCGAGAATATCATTTTTTCGCTTGCGGTGAAGCTGCTCATAGTGCTATTGTCGGCACTCGGTGTCGCTGGTCTGTGGGTAGCTGTGTTCGGGGACGTGGGCGTGTGCCTGCTGGCGGTGCTCAATTCGCTCCGTGTGATGCAAAAATGAGGTGGCGCATTATCGCAACGGCGGTGTACGAACCCGTAGGGGCGATTCATGAATCGCCCGCTTGCCCTTTCAAAAGACGCAGAATTCTGTGTCTTTTTCTTTTTCTCAAAAATACAGAAATTTCTGAAAACTCGCCGAAAAATCCCGGATTTGGTGTTCTATAATAAAGGTGCGGCGGGAAACCGGGAGCGAAAAACGGGGAGCGTACGGCACGGCGTTATCCCGCATTTCACTACCGAACGTGAAACGGAAAGGAGGAATTTGCATGGAAAACAAGACAAAACTGCCTGCCCCTGACGAAGCGGGAGAATGCCGCGCGTGCGGCGAGGAGAATGGCTCCGACAAGAGCGGCATGGGCAGCGCAGTAGCAAGTGAGCGCGAGATCTTAGAGCGGCTGAGCCGCATTTTGCGCCGCGAGGAGACCGAGGACACGGTGGTAAAGCTCCGGGAGGAGACGCGAACCACCGAGGAGGACGGCCGAACCTTCGTGGAGCGCGGAGAGCGCGTTGAGGTTGCAAAGCTTCGTCCCAGACTCACCGATGTGCTCCGCGCGGCGGATCTGCTCGGCAAGCAGTATGGGATGTTTCGTGAGCAGCTTGAGGGAAGCATTGCACTTCCGCTAATCATTTGCGGTGAGGATGAGCTCAAATGATCGAGGGACTTTACCTGCCGGACGTTGTCGGCGGCGGGTACGGCGACTTCTGGCGGACGCGCAAGCGCTATCGCGTGGTCAAGGGTTCAAGAGCATCCAAAAAGAGCAAGACCGCGGCGCTCTGGTACATCTATCATCTGCTGAAACACCGCGAGGCGAATCTGCTTGTGGTGCGGCGCACCTACCGCACCCTGGAGCGATCGGCATATTCCGAGCTGAAGTGGGCGATCCACCGTCTTGGTGCAGAGCAGTACTTTGACTATAAGACCTCACCGCTGGAGATCATTGTCAAAAGCACGGGACAGCGGGTGTTCTTCGC
>CAYQBT010000152.1:0-4252 GCA_964415775.1 uncultured Lachnospiraceae bacterium | reverse complement strand
GGGATGGTGCGGTCCCCACATGTTTATGCTCATGATAAACGGTTCATCATTTCCGGACTCGGCAATTTCTTCAAGCTGAGAAACGACCATGTCGGCAAGGAAATAGGTCTCGTGAAATTCCTTCGGAGTTTCCAGAATACCGTACAGATGTCCGGTAATCAGTCGCATTTCCGCAAGGTCCTTCAATTCTCCCTCGATAAGATTCGGCGTGGCATTCAGCTGTTCGGCGCTCATGCGCATAACGGGAGTTGTGTATGTCGAACCGAAGTAATTGTTTCTTTTTAAATAATTCTTATATTCGGTCTTCGTATACGGCTGTCCGTAGCCGGTGGTTGCCCAACCCGTAATTCCGTAAGTATCGATAGGCGTATCCCCGCTGAGTCCGCCGCTGTAATGCGTCTTGCCGAAAAAGTAAATGTTGTCGGTATCAAAGTTGTTCGCCAAAAGAACATCATAGATGGTATCCTGCTCAGAGGACGGCTGGATGGAGGTCTCGTTGTTGATGATACCGTGCAGATTGGGGGTGACAGCCGTCATCATGGTTCTTCTCGCAGGGCTGCAAAGCGGCGTAACACACTTTGCATTCGTAAAATACACCGCTTCCTCTTTAAAGGCATCGTAGTTGGGGCGAATAATATCATAATACTCGCTTCCCTCTTCATCCGCACGACCGAGTTCATGGTCGGTCTGGATCAAGATGACATTCTTGGCTTTTCTGTTTTTCTCGGTGCCGTCTGCATCCATAGCATCCCCGGCGATCGCCAAGCGAGTGCAAACGATCGAAAGCGAAAGCAACGTTGCGATCGCCGCCCGCGATACCGATCCGGTTGAATGGGATTTTGCAGTTTTCATATGCATTCCTTATCCTCCTATCCTTGTGTATCCGTCTGCGCCGGGGTGATCCCTGCTTGCTCTCCCGTTAAGAAAAGCTTGTCGTACAGGTTGGTGAATGCAAACGCTTCATAGGTGGCGTATACGTAGTTCTGTTCATTATCAGACAAGATCGGCACCAGACCATCCGGTACCACTACCGAGGAAAAATATCGGTTTTCGTTGCCGGAAAGCGTTACCGCTGCCGAAACGGTACTCGAAATATCACGATGCGCAAAGGCAATGCCGATGCACTCGCCCGGCACCTCTATCCCCAGCATCTCATAGGGCAAAAACGCCTCGAATATATAGCCGGTATCAACATCGTCATCGGTAACCGAATCCTCACCCACGGCACTTTTCGTTCCGTGTATGCGAAGTGCATGCTCTAAGAGCGCGCTCTTGCCCTCGTGCAATTCATAGAAGCTTTTTGCTTCGGAGGGTACATATATATATACCTCGCCGTGCAGGCTGACGAGAAGCTTGCGGCAGGAGGCGTTCAGTCTGTCGCTCTCTTCCCCGCTGAAGTTGAAGTAGAGCGAAAATCCGTCACTCTGCGTCAGGCGGGAAACGAGATAGTCGTTGTATACGATCTGTGTATCCGTAACCTCGACGCCGACCAAAAGACCGTTATTTGCAAAATGGTACTTGAACAACAGATTTCCGTCTACACCCGTTCTGTATCCCTCGGAATACAGATCTTCATCCAAGACACCGTCGATCTTGATCCCTGCATCGATCTCCGCTTTTGCAACGTCAAATTCCAGGGTTTCTTTTGCCGCTATTCCGCCCTCCGCAGTATGTACGGTGTATACCGCAAAGTATTTTCCGGCAGTATGCGCGGTAAAGGTCGAGCTGAGGGAATATCTATGCTCGGGAACGTAGACCGATCCGTCCTGGAACAGCACTTCGACGCAAACGGTGTCGCTGATGTCACCGCCTGTAGCGTCTTTTGCGACCGCCGCGGGAAGCGTGATCGTTTTCCCCACGAACACATCTTCCTCCAGCATTGGGATCGTGAGTGTGCCGTCGCTTGTTCTGCAGCCGGTCAGCACGAGGACTGCTGCAAGGATAGCGGCAAGCACGCATAAAGCTTTTTGCAAATTCCGTTTCACTTATCCTTCACCCCCGGTCACTTTAAAGTTGCTAACCGTTCCGCACACATTCTCTGCCTCAAAGCCGAATGTTACGGACCCCATTGCAAGGCTTGTACGTACAGCACACAGCTCACCGTTCACATATACGCTGTATGTGTTGGATTTGCCCGTGTTGGTCAGCAGGATGCGAATTTCATTTTCAGCCTCCCAGTCAAAATAACTGTTATTTGCACCGGTGAGGTCTATATGGTTGTACCATTGTGCAATATCATAGGTAGAAAACGTCTCGATGCGGTCCTGCTTGTTTGCTACACCCAGACAGATCATATCAACCACATCATTTTCACTATACAGAAGGAATCTGAGGCGGCACATCGTATCTCCGCTGTTATCCGCGGATGCAAGCGCCTTCAGTTCTTTTGTAGTAAAGGTTATCTCCATGTCGCCGGTGTAGCTGCCTGCGAACGCGATCCGGCTGTAGTCGGTGCTTTTATTCAAAAACGATTCGTCCAACGTAAAGGAGCCCTCGTCATGGAAGGTTATGCCGCCGAAATTGGCATGTCCGTCTCCGATTCCGTAGCCCTTGTATTGGCTCATATACCGGGCTATGGCATCATCGACCGCGGCAGGATCATTGGTGTATTCTATGTTCTTGTACTGCACGGTTGCAAAGGATACCGAAAAGCCGGGAGCAGTCGCATCACAGTTGAATTCACGGATCTGGAGCAGTGTGTCTCCCTGGATCAGGTAAAAAAGATCGCCGTCACGGATCACCGTCATGCTCGTTTCTGTCTTCTGCGAAGAAATTGCGGTTTTGATCATGCCGAGATCTGCTCGTGTCTCGTTACCGTACATAGTGGAATGGCTGGCAAGCTCACCGCCCGTGATGCCGAAAAAATCCAGTATCTGCATGTGCGAATTGGTTCCCGCACACAATCCGATCTTGGAACCGGTAGAGGGATTCTCCGGGACAATATCGGCACGCAGCATATATTTCGTAGATACCGGCACATCCAGTATTTCACGCGTAAGGGCGCCTACTCGTCCGCTCACCGTACGCTCTTGCTCTGTAAGGACGGTGACGGCCGGATCGATCGCAGGCTCGGTCGTCACCGCTGCGGATCCCTCTCCCGAGTCCGCACCCCGATCGCATGAAGCAAACGCAAGCAACAAAGTCAGTATCAGTATGCTTATCCGTATTCTTTTCATCCTTCTTCATCTCCTATCTTCAGCGGTCAGCGGTCAGCCTTCGATTTCCACGACATAATAAGAACTTGGGTCACCGGTAGCGCTGCGTGCTCTGCCGACCGCAGAAACCAACGAATGCTTCATAGTCGCACCGGTCGGATCTGCGTTTCTGTCCAAAACGGAAACAAATACGGCAATCTTCGTAGTATCACCCGCCTTCGGATACTGCATACCCAAGGTGCTCCAAGGAACGAAGACCTCCACGCCCCAGCCGGAATCAATATCGTCTATATTGGTATCGGCTATAAATGTGCCGTCGGCATTCCACAGATTTCCGTTTTTGGAATAACCGACCGTGCCGTTCGTAACCGTTGCATACGCATACGGAAACTGTGCCAAGGATCTGCCGCTCGCCGCCTGCAGCATCTGCATTTGCGCTGCGCCCGTCGGATCCATAAAGATTATTTTGCCGTTTGTGATATTCGTGTCTCCGCTTACTGCAGACGGAAGGCTATCGTCATTGATGCTTTTCTCATCCACAATGCGGAGGTCGAGTCTGTCGTTATACTTGATGCCCTGATACGAATGGAAGCTTCGCGGCTCTGCCACCATCTGCGCATCGTGTATGTATACGCCTAAATACACGCCGCTTTCATCGGTTTTTACAAAAGCGTCTACAGGAGAGCCCGCAGAAGTCGTGCCGTACGAAATCGGCTTTGCATCCGACCAGAAGCTGTCCTCCATATAGCCATCCAGAACAAGCTCGTCACTGTAGACCACGGGGTTAACACCCAAATTTTCACCGTGCAAATACAGCTTCTCGTAATACAAGGGGCACAGCCCCTGTGTAGCAACCTCTGCTCTTCCCTTATAATGCATACCGTTATAGAAGCAGTTGTTGCCGGAGCCAAGTCCACCCGAGGTAACGGTTCCATACGCATAATTATACTGCGGGCTGCTCACGTCTCTGTGTCCGAACGCCATACTGATATAAAACTCGGAGCGGACGACATTCCGTGTCGGATTTTTGTCGAAGCCCAAATACTTCCAGGGTACCCGGACCTCTATCGTATATCCGACATCCAAATCAGAAGCGG
>CAYQBT010000151.1:0-4278 GCA_964415775.1 uncultured Lachnospiraceae bacterium | reverse complement strand
AGTTACAATCGACCAATATATTATAATGCCGGATCATATACACGCAATAATTTTTCTTGATCCCGATCAGTATAACAAACGTCAGGACGGGTCGTCGAAGGCGCCGACCCCTACCAATGAAATGCTGCCACATATTGTTTCTACGTTTAAACGGTTTTGCGGCAAGGCGCTTGGCGACAACATTTTTCAACGTGGGTATATGGATCATATTATTCGCGACAAAGCGGATTATGAAACACGCAGAAAATACATATACGAGAATCCGATACGTTGGTATTATAAAAATCTGAATACGGAAGAATAAGAAAAAGGCCGATAGAAATGAAAATCTATCGGCTTTTTTTATTTCAGCAGAGCGGCGCGCTCTTTGTAATCTGGCAGATAGGTTTCGACCGTTTGCCAGAAGGCTTTGGAGTGGTCAAAATGCTTTAAGTGGCAGAGCTCGTGCACAACGATATAGTCCCATACGGCGTCGGGGTAGAGCATCAGCCGATAGGAATAGTTGATAGACCCCTTTGCGCTACAGGAGCCGAAGCGCGTTTGGGCACTCGTGATGCCGACGTGGGTATAGCGCACGCCCATTTTGGCGGCATACTGCTCGGTTTTTTCGGTCAGCACGGTGCGCGCCTTTTCTTTCAGTGTCTTGATCTCCGATTCCGGAAGCACCGGTGTGGCGGTAAGCCTCGCTTTTGCCTTTTCCTGTTTTTCTGCGATCCACCGAGCGTGCGCCATGATAAAGGCTTCGATCTGCTCTATTGGCATACGCATCGGCGCGTGCACGATCAGCTTTGCCTCGCGGCTTATCTCTAAAGAAAGCGTGCGGCGCTTTGTGCGCCGCAGCTCGTATATTGGTATACTCATTTCACCTCGATCAGTTCATACTGCATACTGCCGATGCCGATCTTTTCGGCATGGGTGAGCTGTGTTTTCCATGCGGTGGAGGGGGCGACATCGGTGAAGTGATCGCCGTGGATATGCTCGACCTCATCGAGGATCGAGCCTGCCATGACGGGTGCTTTCAGCACCGCATCCGCACAGGCGGTATCCAGCGCGACAGGGTCAAACGAAGCAAACATGCCGATGTCGGGTACGATCGGCACGTCGTTTTCGCCGTGGCAGTCACAGTTCGGGGAAACGTCGATGACAAGGCAGATATGGAAGTGCGGTCTGCCTTCGATGACCGCCTTTGTGTACTCGGCGATCTTGGCATTGAGGATCTCGCCCTTTTCGTCCATGGAGGCTTTGATCGCATCCTTCGGGCATACGCCGATACAGCGTCCGCAGCCGGCGCATTTGTCGTGGTCGATGTGTACCTTCTTGTTCTCCATTACGGGGGCATCATGCGCGCAGACCTTGGCACACGCACCGCATCCGATACAAAGATCTGTCTCAACGGTCGGCTTTCCCGCGCTGTGCATTTCCATCTTGCCTGCGCGGCTGCCGCCGCCCATGCCAATATTTTTCAGTGCACCGCCAAAGCCGGCGCACTCGTGTCCCTTGAAATGGCTCATCGAGATCACGATATCCGCATCCATCAGCGCGCGACCGATCTTTGCTTCTTTTACATAGGTGCCACCCTCGACGGGTACAAGTACCTCATCGGTGCCTTTGAGACCGTCGGCAATGATGGTATGCACGCCGGTCTGAAAGGGGTTGTAACCGTTGACATACGCACTGTCGAGGTGGTCCAGCGCATTCTTTCTGCCGCCGACATACAGGGTGTTGCAGTCGGTCACAAACGGCTTGCCGCCGAACTCCTTGATATAGTCGCAGACGGTTTTTGCATAGTTCGGGCGCAGGTAGGCGAGGTTGCCGGGCTCGCCGAAGTGGATCTTGACTGCGGCAAACTTGCCGTCAAAGTCGATCTCTTCAAAGCCGGCGGTTTTGAGCAGTCTTTTCATCTTGACAAGCAGGCTTTCGCCCACTTTTGTACGCATGGATGTATAGTAAACCTTAGATGCTTGCATAGTTGCCTCCGAGATTTGTTTTTTTCTTTATTGTAAACGATTCTTTCCCGGATTTCAATAGAAAATTCCGCTGATGTTTTCAGCGGAATTTGGACGGCGTTTTTACAGCTCCTCGTGGAACTGATCTTTATAGCCCTCGCCGAAGATCTCGGTTGCGCTGGAAATGATCATAAACGCATTCGGGTCACATTCCTTGACGATGTCGCGGATTTTCGGGAAGGTATGCTTTTTGGCGGCGCAGAAAATGACCTTTGTCTGCTTTTTGAAATACGCGCCCTCGCCCGTGAGCAGGGTTACGCCAAGCTCCATTTTGGTGAGGAATGCCTCGGTGATCTCGCTGTGTTTTTCGCTGATGATAAAGATCAGTTTTGCGCTGTCCCCGCCGTAGAGCACCTTGTCGAGCAGCGTACTGCCCACCATGATCGCGATCGCCGAGTAGACCGTGACCTCAAAGTCACGGAATGCAACGAATGTCGCCGCAACGACCACGGCGTTTACGATCAGCGCCATACTGCCGGTGCGGATATGGCGGTATTTCTGCCGCAGGAACTTGATGATAATGTCGGTGCCGCCGGTACAGCCGCCCGAGCGGTAGACAAGCCCGATGCCGAGCGCATCCAGTGCCGCACCGCAGAGTGCCGCAACGATCAGATCGTCGGAGAGGGGGACAAACTGTGCGGCAAACGGCTCGAGCATATTCATCAGCAGGGAGGAAAGCGCCGTTGCATAGATCGTCAGAAACACAAACTTTTTTCCGAATCTGAACCACGCGAGCAGGAGCAGCGGGATGTTCATTACAAATACGACCGTACCGGTAGAAACCACCGGAAACAGGTGGCTGATGATGACGGCAAAGCCGGTGATGCCGCCCGGTGCAATTCTGGACGGATCGTAGAAAAAGACTACGGCGAGTGCAAACAGCATAGCCCCCAGCGTGGCAAGGAGCAGACTTTTCAAGAAGGATCGCATATATATAACCTCCTGTTCTCCTATTAGTATAGCATAAAAACGGAAACAAAAAATGTTTTTCATAAAAAATGTTACAAACGGCGTCGGATTGTGCTACAATAAGGGAAAAGCTTATAGGGGAGTGGTATCATGTTCTGGACGGTGTTTGGGATCCTTACGGCTGTGATTGTTGTACTGCTTGTCGCGCTTCTCTTGTTCATCTGCCGCAAGATGTTTGATCTTGCACTTGTGCGCGGCGGAAAAGTGATGCTTGGAGACGGTTTTGAAAAACAGCTTGCCGATTTCAAAGACGAATGGCAGGCAGGCAAGGCACTCTATGAATCGCTTGATAAAGAAGATGTGTTTATGGAGAGCTTTGACGGGCTGAAGCTGCACGGCGTACTGCTGAGAAACGGTGACGGCAAGAAGCTGATCATCGAGGTGCACGGCTTTCGCTCGAGTCCGCAGCATGATTTTATCGTGGCATTCCCCTATTTTTACAATAAAGGCTACAGCATTCTGATGATCGATATGCGCGCACACGGTGAGAGTGAGGGAACCTACATTACCTACGGCGTGCACGAGCGGTGCGATCTGCGCGATTGGGTGTATTTTGCGATGGAAAAGCTGGGGACGGATATCGAGATCGTACTGCACGGCATTTCCATGGGTGCTGCCACGGTGCTGATGACAAGTGCGCTGGATCTGCCTGAAAATGTGCGCGGTATCATTGCGGACAGTGGCTATACCTCCCCTTATGATATTTTTGTCCGTGTGCTGGATCACTCCTTCCACGCAAAGCCCTTTCCCATTCTGCCGATCACGCAGATCATGGCGGAGCATAAGGCGAATTTCGGCTTCAAGGACGCATCCACCCTCGATGCGCTGGCGGAGAATACTATCCCCGTGATCTTTGTGCACGGCGAGGATGACGACTTTGTGCCGATCGAAATGAGCGAGGCAAACTACAATGCCTGCAAGGCGGGAAAACGCTTTGTTCGCGTGAAAGGCGCCCTCCATGCCTGTGGCTATGTCGTAGATAAGGTTGGCTGTGAGCGCGCGTTGGATGAATTCTTCGAGTTTATCTCCCGAAATGCATGAGAAAACTGAAAATTTAAAAAAATCCTGCAAATTTTCTTCGAAATAGTTGAAAATTTGCAGGATTTTTGTTGACTTCCTGCATTTGATTTGCTATAATACTAAAGGCGTGTGCCTATGCGCACCCAATGACAGTAAATTAAAGTGAGTGCTGAAATGAGAAAAGATCTGATTCGTGAGATTGAAAAATTGATGCCCACCTTTTCCAAGGGGCAGAAAACCATTGCGAACTATCTTATAAACAACTATGACAAGGCGGCATATC
>CAYQBT010000150.1:0-4308 GCA_964415775.1 uncultured Lachnospiraceae bacterium | reverse complement strand
AACTTGCCGTCGCGCATCTCCAGATTGTTCTCGAGAAATGCGATCAGCATTCTCGGCGGGGCAACGACCGTGTTGTTGAGGGTGTGCGCAAGGTACTTCTTTCCGTCTGCACCCTTGACGCGGATGCCAAGGCGGCGCGCCTGCGCGTCACCAAGATTGGAGCAGGAGCAAACCTCAAAGTACTTGCCCTGCTTCGGCGACCATGCCTCCACGTCGTAGGACTTGACCTTCAGGTCGGCGAGGTCACCCGTGCAGCACTCCAGCGTGCGGACGGGAATATCCATCGAGCGGAAGAGCTCGACCGAATAGCTCCACATTTTATGGAACCAATCCATCGACTCTTCGGGCTTGCAGATAACGATCATTTCCTGCTTTTCAAACTGGTGAATACGGTAAATGCCTCTCTCCTCAATGCCGTGTGCGCCCTTCTCCTTGCGGAAGCAGGGGGAATAGCTGGTGAGCGTGTGGGGGAGCGTCTTTTCATCGGTGATGGTGTCGATATACTTACCAATCATCGAGTGCTCGGAGGTACCGATCAGGTAGAGATCCTCGCCCTCGATCTTGTACATCATTGCGTCCATTTCCTCAAAGGACATAACGCCGGTCACAACGTTCGAGCGGATCATAAACGGCGGGATGCAGTAGGTAAAGCCCTTGTCGATCATAAAATCGCGGGCATACGCGGTCACCGCGCTGTGCAGTCTTGCGATGTCACCCATCAGGTAGTAGAAGCCCTCGCCCGCAACGCGGCCTGCCGACTCCTTGTCGATGCCGTTAAAGTGCGCCATGATGTCGGTGTGGTAGGGGATCTCAAAGTCCACGACCGTCTTTTCGCCAAAGCACTCGACCTCAACGTTCTCGCTGTCGTCCTTGCCGACCGGAACGCTGTCGTCTACGATGTTGGGGATCTTCATCATGACCTGCTTCAGCGCCGCCTCCACCTCGGACTCCTCGACCTCCAGCGCCGCAAGCTCCTTTGCCTGCTCGCCGACAAGCTTCTTCTTTTCCTCTGCCTCATCGCGTAAACCCTTGCCCATCAGCATACCGATCTCCTTGGAGATCTTGTTGCGGTTGGCACGAAGCTCGTTTGCGCGGGTGTTCGCCGCGCATTTGCGGTTGTAGAGGACGATCGCCTCATCGACCAGCGGCAGCTTTGCATCTTTAAACTTCTTGCGAATGTTCTCTTTCACAAGTTCGGGGTTTTCACATACAAATCGAATATCCAGCATGATTTTTCTATCCTTTACTATATAAATGCATGATCGTTATTCTCTATTATCGCGCAAAATCGCCGCCGTGTCAAGCATTTGCGGTGATTTTGGTGGATTTTTATCCGTGGAAAACGGCGGGAGTAAACCCCCGCCCTACGGTGTAGCCGTTACAACACCATTACGGCAACGCACAAACCCGTAGGGGGCGGATGCGACCGCAGGTCGCTATGTCCTCTGACGCCCCGTGTACATCCATCTCCCCGTGCATATTTTCCCCTATGCGTGCCATACTAACGAAAAAAGGAGTTTTTATGGACATTAACAAGCAAGAATACGCGCATTACGTGCAAAAAACCGCGCCGAAATCGCCGATCATCAAAAACTGTGCCCTCGCGTTTGTGTTCGGCGGCGGTATATGCGTGCTCGGGCAGCTTTTGTTTGACCTCTACCGAAATCTCACCGACTACGACGAGCCGAACTGTTATGCGCTCGCCTCGATCACGCTGATCTTTCTCGCCGCACTTCTCACCGGCATCGGCGTGTTTGACGACATTGCAAAGCACGCAGGCGCGGGCACGCTCGTGCCCGTCACCGGCTTTGCAAACTCGGTCGTCTCCCCCGCCATTGACACAAAAGCCGAGGGGCTGATCCTCGGCGTGGGCGCAAAGATCTTCACCGTTGCCGGACCCGTGATCCTGTACGGCATCCTCTCAGGAACGGTCTACGGCGTGATCTATTGGGTAATGGAGATGCTGTAAAAAAAGCTTGCCGCATGGCAAGCTTTTTTTATCGTTTCTCCACCACATCCAAGAGGATATACACGTTTTCGTCCGAGTATTCGATCTCGGAGGAAAACCTGCGGCAGAGCTCGACCTGATCCGCAAAGGAAAATGCGCCGCTTTTCGTCCACGCAAGTGCGCCGAGGGCGCGGAGAAGCGTATAGCCGAGGGCGGCAAACGCCGCACGCGCGGCGGCATCGGCAGGGGCAGGCGCGTTTGCAAAATGACGGTAGAGCAGATACACAAGAAGCTGCTCGTACTCGGTCTGCCGCGTCGCCATATACCGGTCAAACCCGTCAAAATCGACCGTTTGCCAACTGTCTCGCAGGGAAACAAGGTGCTCGGTCCAGTTTTCGTCCAGCCGTTCAAGGTCCAGGAAAACCTCTGCCCACTCGCCTGCCGTATAGTCGGGCAGGGATGCGCGAGAGAGCGCAAGCATGCCGTTTACACGGTCGGGGATGGAGCGTTCCCGATCCTGCAAAAGCGTGATCGCGTTGTCGCGAAGCCGCAGGATCTCGTCGCTGCTTTCCCCGCCGCCGACAAGCACCGTCGGTGTTTTTTTTGCGAGGATCAGCCGCGCTGCCTCCTCGCACGCCATGCCCACACCGATCTCTACGCGGTCAGGCAGTTCATTCTGAAAGCGCGGATGGGCATTGCAGATGTCACAAAGATGCTCTTCACCGAGGTGCAAAATGATGTCGCAGAGGTTGTCCGCGTTCAGAAACGGACAGCGCTCGCCCTCTCCGAGGACAAAATGCGGCGTACCGTCCATGGCGATGCCCGCGCGGAGTCGCGCGCCCATTTCGCCCGCCACGCCTTTGTAATACGCCGCGGTATCCTCGTCAATATCGATCTCCCAGCCGATACAGCAGTTGTGCTTGCACGCGCCGCCGATGCACCGGAAGTCCTTGTAGTAGTCGGGAAAAATATGCTGCATCTGTCTCACCTCTTATCAAAACAAAAGGCGTTATCCTTTAACGGTAACGCCTTTTTTGTCAATTCTCGCTTTCGAGCAGTTTTTCGAGCGAAGCAAGGCGCACACAGGTAGAAAGAGCCTGAATGCAGACCTCCAGCTCGTGGAGTGCCGAATAGGTGGGGGCAAGGCGCAGATTGGAGTCGCGGGGATCCTTGCCGTAGGGGTAGGTCGCACCGGCGTCGGTGAGCACACCGCCCGCCTCTTTCATCAGATTCCAGATGCGCTTTGCACAGCCGTCCATGACCGTGAGGCTGATGAAATAACCGCCGTTCGGACGCGTCCAGCTTGCGATACCCAGTCCGCCAAGCTCTGCATCCAGCGTTTCCAGCACGATGTCGAACTTGGGACGGATGATCTCGGCATGGCGCTCCATGAGGTGGCGGACATTTTCGGCACTCTGCAAAAAGCGGACATGGCGAAGCTGGTTGAGCTTATCCGAGCCGATCGTCTGTACGCCGATGAGCTTCTTCGCCTGTGCCATATTGGCATCGCTGAGGCACATCACCGCAACACCCGCGCCGGGGAAGGTGATCTTGGAGGTAGACGCAAAATACAGCACGCGATCCTCGGTGCCGTAGCGCTTGCACAACTCAAAGATGTTTGCTAAATTGTCCTCGCTGTAGAGGTCGTGGATAAAGTATGCGTTATCCCAGATCAAGCGGAAGTCTGGTGCCGCGCACTCCATTTTGGCAAGGCGGCGAACCGTATCGCGCGAGTAGGTATAGCCGGTGGGGTTCGAATACTTGGGCACGCAAATGAGACCGCGTACATCCGGATCCTTGGCAAGCTCCTCGATGGTATCCATGTCGGGCTGACCGCTTTCGAGGTATTCCACGGGGATCATCTCGATGCCCAGCGTCTCCAGTATCGCAAAATGGCGGTCGTAGCCGGGCGCGGGACAGATGAACTTCACCTTGTCGTACTTGCACCAGGGCTTCTCCACACCGGGGGCGCCAAACAGCATCAGGCGGGACAGTGCGTCGTACATCATATTCAGGCTGGAGTTGCCGCCGACAAAAATATTCTTTGCGGGGATATCGAGCAGCTCCGAGAAAAGCTCTTTTGCCTCCGGAATACCGTCGAGCATACCGTAGTTACGGTAGTCCACACCGCCCTCACCGATGTAGTCGCGGTTATCCATAAGGACTGCCTGCATATCCGCAGAGAGGTCAAGCTGCTCGCCGATCGGCTTGCCGCGCGAAAGGTCGAGCGACAGCTTCAGCTTGCAGAGACAGTCAAATTCAATTTGCGCGCGCTTGAGTTGCTCGCGCTTTTCTTCTAAAGAAAGTTCAGCGTATTTCATGGATAAAGGTTGCTCCTTGTGGTTTGGGGGATAACAAAC
>CAYQBT010000149.1:563-4359 GCA_964415775.1 uncultured Lachnospiraceae bacterium | reverse complement strand
GCTCCAACCCGATTTCGTACGCGAGGTGTTTGCACTTTGCCATGCCGAGGGTATCCACACCTGCCTTGACACCTCGGGCAGCATTTTAAACGATGCAACAAAGGCAGTGCTTGCCGAAACCGACCGCGTTTTGCTGGATATAAAGTACACCACCGATGCGCTCTACAAAAAGAATGTCGGTTGCGATATGCTGAGCGTGCTGGATTTTTTGGACTACCTGAACACACAAAAGATTCCGGTTACTTTGCGGCAGGTCATTATCCCGACGCTGAACGACAACACCGAAAATATCCTCGCGCTACGGGAATTTGCAAAACAGCACGCTTGCGTGGATACGGTCGAGCTTTTGCCGTTCCGCAAGATCTGCCAGGTCAAGTATGACAAAATGGGGATCCCCTTCCCCTTTACACACATCCCCGAGCCGACAGAAAGCGTGATGAAAGCGTTGAACGCATATTTACACACATAAAAAGCCGCAAATGCGGCTTTTTTTCTATACAAAAATTTTGCAAAGCTGTATAAAACCTCGGCATATTTGACAAAAAATAAACAATGCGGTTGTCAAAATAGACCAAATCGCTAAAAACGCCAAAAAACAGATGACTTTCACGCAAAATTTTTGGATTGACGAAAGCAAATTCTTCCTATTATAATATGAGCGTTACTGAAATTTCAAGAAAGAGGCGTAATGATGTTAGCTATCGTAGCATTTCTCCCGATTTTGGCAACTCTGATCCTGATGACGGCCTTCAACTGGCCGGCAAAGCGTTGTCTGCTCATCTCCTGGCTCATGGCATGTGTGCTCGGATTCTTCCTTTGGGACATTGATCTCAAAGCCATTGCGGCAAACTCGCTGTACGGCATGCTCAAGTCGCTCGACGTTCTGATCATCGTGTTTGGTGCGGTACTGGTGATGAACACGCTGAAAGCATCCGGTGCAACGGCGGCGATCAACCGCGGTTTTATGAATATCAACCCCGACAAGCGTGTGCAGGCGATCATCATCGGCTTTGCATTCTGCTCGTTTATCGAGGCGGCTGCCGGCTTCGGCACCCCTGCGGCACTTGCAGGTCCCCTCATGGTCAGCCTTGGCTTCCCGCCTATGGCTGCTGCTATCATTGCGCTGATCTGTGACAGCGTTGCCGTTTCGTTCGGTGCAGTCGGCACGCCTGTAAATATGTCGCTCAGCCTGCTGCCCGATGCGGTCACTACCGAAGCGTTCACCGCTGAATTTGCATTCTGGACGGCCCTGCCCCACGCAATCGTCGGCGTCTTCCTTCCCCTTGGCGTGCTGATGATCACCACCAAGTTCTTCGGCAAGGAGCGTTCCTTTAAGCCTGCTTTTGAGGCTGCTCCCTTTGCGATCTTTGCAGGCCTTTCCTTCTCGGTACCGATGCTGGTACTCGCGATGACAATGGGACATGACTTTGCATCCCTACTGGCTGCGCTGATCAGCATCTGCGCAACCGTTATTGCGGCAAAGGTCGGCTTCCTCTGCCCCAAGAAGGCCTGGGACTTCGGCGATAAATCGGAATGGGATCCCGATTGGCTGGCTACCGCGAAAGTTTCTCCCCCCAAGGAATCCAGCATGTCTCTGCTGATGGCATGGGTTCCCTATCTGCTTATTGCAGTGGTCCTCGTACTGACGAGAATCCCGCAGCTCGGCATCAAGGGGATCTTAAACGACAATCCCCCTGCCGCACTGATGCTCTCTGTGCACAATATTCTCGGCTTTGAGAATCTGGACTACTCGCTCAAGTGGGCGTATCTCCCCGGCACCTTCTTCGTCCTTGCGGCGATCCTCACGATCTTCCTGCACGGCATGAAGAAAGAACAGATCAAAACGGCATGGAAAGAAACCTTCAGTCAGGTCTCCGGTGCCGCTCTGGCTATCGTTTTCGGTCTTGCACTGGTGCAGATCATGAGCTATGATCCCGACGGTGCAGGCGAAAAGTTCAATATGATGACCACGATGGCAAACGCGCTTGCCAAGGTCGGCAAATGGCCCTTTATCTTCATCTCTCCCTTTATCGGCGTGCTCGGCTCGTTCGTTTCGGGCTCAAATACGGTATCCAATACCCTGTTCACCAATCTGCAGTTTGACACCGCAACCGCACTCGGCATTCCTGCAGTATTTGCCGTTGCAATGCAGACCATCGGCGGCGCGGTCGGCAACATCACCTGCATCAACAACGCGGTTGCAGCCTCTGCAACGCTCGGTATCTCCGGCAAGGAGGGCAAGCTGATCAAGATCAACGTCATCCCGATGGTGATCTACACGCTGGTTGTCGTTGCGGTATTCATGGTGGCTGTCGGTCTCGGCATTGTCCCGGATGTGGCATAAATAAGTATCAAAAAAAGCAAGGAGCGCAAGCACCTTGCTTTTTTCGTCTCTTTAATCTTTGGCCTCTCATCCTATCGAAAAAAACGTATTATATGATAAAAAACTGAAAAAATGTAAGATTTTAGAGAAATCGGAGTCATATAGATGAAAGGAGGTTATAGATGATGGAGCTTGAAAAGATATACAACACTTATTTCAACGATGTCTTTCGATATATCTGCAAGTTGTCCGGCAATGAGCATATAGCAGAGGAAATCACGGCGGAAACATTTTTCAAGGCGGTGCAATACAGTAACAGTTTCCGTGGAGACTGTGATATTCGTGTATGGCTTTGCCAGATTGCGAAGAACTGCTATCTATCTTATCTTAAAAAAGCAAGACGCGTGGACGATATTGAAGACGCAGAACTCCTGCACATTCCAGATCCTCAAGTGACTGTTGAAGAACAGTTCGCCCGACATGACAAAGCGATGCAGATACAAAAGATACTGCATGCTCTCCATGATCCTTATAAAGAGGTCTTTATGTGGAGGGTGTTTGCCGAATTGAGTTTTAAGCAGATAGGGCAGCTATTCAACAAAACCGAAAACTGGGCTTGCGTCACCTATCACCGTGCGCGTAACAACATCAAAGAAATCTTGGAGGTAAACGAACATGAGAAATAATTGTAACATAGTTAGGGATATGCTCCCGCTTTATATTGAAGGCATAGCGAGTGCTGACACGGGATCCTTGGTCGAAGAACATTTAGAAAGCTGCGCTGCATGCCGTGCAGAATTTGAAAAGATGAAAGCACCAAGCAATTTGGAAAAAGCCGCTTCTAATATGCAGAGCAACAGTGCTATGCCATTAAAAACTTTCAAAAGGAAATGGCACCGAAAAAGAACTATTCTCGTCTGCTCTACGATCATCGCTACCCTTGCGGTAATATGTTGTGTCTTTTTTGCAGTCGATCATTTTGTGTATCAAGAAGAAGTCATGGTAAATGGAGCAGTATACACGCAAACAGACGATAAAATCACCGAGCTTCCGACGGGTTGCGTAGAAATAGGTTATCTGCGTGGTATTTCCCATAACAGTATATCCCACCCCATAGGAAATTTCATGGCGACGAATCTTGATGAAAAATATGGCGGGTGCCGAATCTATCAAAGCGAAGATGACAACCAAATTATTTACCTTGAAGATTACAGTGGTTTTTATATTCCGTTTGAATTGACAAAACAAATCACAGAGTTAGAAAAAGCAACAGAATAACGGTGCTGTATACAACTGAAAGAACCCGATTCCGGCATACCGGAATCGGGTTCTTTTCTCTAAAACAAATCCAATTTTACTGACGGATCGTAATACCGAGCTGACGCTCCATATTGCCGAGGATCTTCTTTGCTGCCTTGTCCGCTTCCTCAACGGTGAGGGTACGATCTGCGGCGCGGAGAACGATACGGAAGG
>CAYQBT010000149.1:0-553 GCA_964415775.1 uncultured Lachnospiraceae bacterium | reverse complement strand
TACCGCGGTAGATGTCTACGAGCTTGACATCCTCAAGCAGCTTCACACCGCTTGTGTACATGACCTTTTCGATCGCGCCGACTTCGAGAGTCTCATCGCATACGAACGAGAAGTCACGCGAGGATGCCGGGAACTTCGGCAGGTGCTTGTATTCGGGATCGGCACCGCGATTTGCAAACAGTGTCTGCAGATCGATCTCTGCCACGAATACAGGCATGTCCATATCATAGTTTGCAGCCACGGCGGGGTGGATCTGCCCCATGGTACCAAGCTTTATGCCGCCAGAAAGCAGAATGTTTGCACATCTGCCGGGATGGTACGAAGGGTTCTCGCTGTCGCGGACGTACTCTACCTTGGTACGCGCATACTTTGCAACCGTCTCGCACATCTGCTTCAGCGTGAAGAAATCTCCTCTGCCGTAGAAGCCGAGCGTGAGAACTTTGCGCTCATCGGGCAACTTGCCGCCTGCGGTATCGGTAGGCGTATAGGTGGTAGCGATCTCGTAAAGACCGACCTTTTCATTGGAATAGTTTGCATTGCGTGCAAGCGCTTC
>CAYQBT010000148.1:0-4366 GCA_964415775.1 uncultured Lachnospiraceae bacterium | reverse complement strand
CCCACCAATATCACCGTACATACCTTCTGCTTCAAGCGTGCGGCGGCGCTTTCCCGCCCCGAGGGCGATCCCTTTTCGCCCGACGTGCCCATGGCGGCAAAATGCATCCAGTATTCGCAGCTTATGCTTGCAAACGCGGGATATAAGCCATACTATATGTATCGGCAGAAAAACGCGGTCGGCAATCTGGAGAATGTCGGCTATGCCAAGGTCGGAAACGAGTGTATGTACAACATCTATATGATGGAGGAGCTGCACTCGATCTTCGGCGCGGGCGCGGGCGCGGTCACAAAGCTTGTCGAGCGCGATCCGTCTCACAGCGGCGGTTTGCGGATGCAGCGCATATTTGCGCCGAAATATCCATACGAATATGTAAGAGATATTGAAAAGATCCTCCGCGGCGACGCAGAGGCGGGCATTCCTTCCTATAAAGAAAAGGTGCTCGCGTTTTTCAATACGAAATAAGAATACACACTGTAGGGGCGATTCACGAATCGCCCGAAATGCAGAGATGCGATGATGTGCGACTATTTTGCCGAATAAATTTTTACCTATCAAGGAGTAACCATTGAAACAAGCAAAGCTACAGTTTTTCTCCGAAACGGAGATCTTGGCGTATGTAGATGCCTGCGAGGCGGAGTACCGCGCCGAGGTGCAGGCGGCGTGCAAGCTTGCGGCGGCGGGCGGCAGCATCATCACGCTGTCCGGTCCCACCTGCTCGGGCAAGACGACTACCGCACAGATTTTAGACGATGCGTTTTTGCGGCTCGGCAAAGAACTGCACACGATTTCGATCGACGATTTTTATTTTGACCGCGAGGTTCTTGCCGCCCGCGCAAAAGAGCGCGGCGAGCCGCTCGACTACGATTCGCCCGATACGATCGACCTTGCGCTGTTCGGCGAGGTGGCAAAGCAGATCGAGGCGAGAGGCAAGGTGCTTGTCCCCCGATTTGATTTTGAAAGCGGCAGACGGGCGGGTTTTGCGGAATTTACCGCCGATGCGGACGACATTTTTCTGTTTGAGGGCATACAGGCGGTCTACCCTGCGTTTACAAGATACCTTGCGGCGCACAACTTCACCTCGCTGTTCATTTCGGTGGAGGAGGGCGTGGACTGCGGCGGTACCGTGTTTGCACCGCGCGAGCTTCGCTTTATGCGCCGTCTTGTGCGGGATGCCCGCACGCGCGGAGCCACCGCCGAGTTTACCTATTCCCTTTGGGACAGCGTAATTGCCAACGAAGACAGGCACATTTATCCGAATCTTGACGGCGTGCACCGTCGCATCGATTCCACGCTTAGCTATGAGGTCAGCGTGATCGCGCCGTATGTCCTGTGGCTGCTCGACACGATCCCAAACGACAGCGTCCACTTTGCCAAAGCAGACGCATTGCGTCAAAAGCTCATACACATTCCGACGATCGACGAAAAATACGTACCCGCCGGCTCTGTTTTCAGAGAATTTATCGGGGAAAGGAAATAACATTTTGAACACCACGACACCTAAGGGACAAAAGACCAGCACCAAGCTGTTTGTGAACGGCGTGCTGATCCTGACGATCTCCAACATTCTGGTCAAGGCGATCGGACTGCTCTTCAAGATTCCGCTGCACAGCCTGCTCGGCGATACGGGCATGGGCTATTTCAATGCGGCATACACCATTTACACCGCATTTTTCATGATCTCCACGGCAGGACTGCCGGTGGCGATCTCCTATATGATCTCGCGCTCCCGCGCGGCAGGCAATTTCCGGCAGGTCAAAAAGATCATGCGTATTGCCTTTGCTGTTTTCTTCGTGATCGGCTCGGTGGGCATGCTTGCCATGATCTTCGGCGCGGATTTCTTTGCAAATACGCTGACTGAATTTCCCGATTCCAAGCTCTGCATCATTGCGATCGCGCCCACGCTCTTCTTCGTCTGCCTGACGAGTGCTTTTCGCGGCTACTTCCAGGGGCACCAGATCATGTGGCCGACCGCGGTCTCTCAGCTTCTGGAGTCGCTCGGCAAATTGCTCATCGGCATTCTGCTTGCCAAGTGGTCGATGGGAGAAGGACATTCGCTCCCCGAGACGGCGGCGTGGACGATCTTCGGACTAACCATTGGCGTATTCTGCGGTATGGCGTTCATCTGGGTGACAAAACTCCTTTATAACACCGATGCGGTCAATGCCGAGTATGCTCTGCCCGAGAGCGATTCTATGCCGATCGAGCGCACAAAGTCGCTGCTGAAGGAGCTGGTGGTGATCGCTGTTCCGGTCACGCTCTCCTCCTCGGTCATGTCGCTTGCAAACCTGATCGACCTTACGGTCATTTCGCGGAGACTGCAGGACATCGGCTTTACGCCCGACGGTGCATCTACCCTGTACGGCAACTACACCACGCTTGCCGTGCCCCTTTTCAACCTCATTCCCGTACTGATCTATCCGATCGGCTATTCGCTCGTGCCCATGATCACGGCACTGCTCGTGCAAAAGGATCGGGCGGGCTCGGATCGCGTGATGAATTCCTCGCTGAAAACCGCGGCGATCCTTTCCATGCCCTGCACGGTCGGCATGGCGGTGCTGGCAGGACCGATTCTGACGCTGATCTACGGCAGCAAGAATCTGCTGAATGCGTACACTGCGTCGGGCAATCCTCTCCTTGGGGATGCGATGTTTATGTCGCATATACACGCCGATACCACCAGCGCGTCGCTTGCCGCGCCGCTGCTTTCGATCCTTGCGCTTTCCTCGTTCCTTGTCAGCATGCTTGCTATCACCAATTCGGTCCTGCAGGCTCATAAAAAGCCGTATCTGCCGCTTGTTTCGATGCTGGTCGGTGCGGCGGCAAAGATCGCGGCGAGCTATCTGCTTATCGGCAATCCTACAGTGGGGATCTACGGCGCGCCGATCTCCACCGACATCTGTTATGTTATCGTCGTGCTGATGAACTTCTATTTCTGCGCACGGTATGCGGATTTCCGCCCGAGCGTGCGCAAGGTCTTCTTGAAACCGCTGATCGCTTCTGCGCTTTGCGGACTTGCGGCGGTCGGTGCGTATGCCCTCGGCACCCGCGTGATCGGCACCTCGCGCATTGTGACGATCCTTGCGATCGCGGCGGCGGCAGTCGTGTATTTTGTCGCTCTGCTACTCCTTGGCGCACTCGAAAAAGAGGATTTTGATTTCATCCCCAAGGGACAGACCGTGTACCGCGTCCTCTGCAAGTTGCATCTGATGCGGTAAAATGTAGGGCGGGGGCTTGTCTCCCGCCGTGTATAACATCAAACCGAGGCAAAAGCGGACAGTCGGAGACGCCTGCCCCTACAGGTTTGTGCGTTGCCGTAACGATGCGTGTTATTGGTGTCTGCCCACCGTAGGGGCGATTCACGAATCGCCCGCATGCACAAACTAATCGTGAGATAATCAAAAAGGACAACAATCATGACGGATAAGAAAAAGGCATTATTAAATAAGGAAAGATACACGTTCGAGGATCTCTGTGATGTGATGGCGATCCTGCGTGCACCGGGCGGCTGTCCTTGGGACATGGAGCAGACGCACGCGAGCATACGGCAGAATTTCATCGACGAGACCTACGAGGCGGTGGAGGCGATCGACCTTGACGATAAAACGCTGCTTTGCGAGGAACTCGGCGACGTGCTGATGCAGGTCGTTTTCCACGCGCAGATCGAGGAGGAGCAAAACGGCTTCGCCATAGAGGATGTCACCACCGGCGTGGTTGAGAAACTGATCTACCGCCATCCGCACGTGTTCGCCGATACGGTTGCCGACACCTCTGAAGAGGTTCTCGTCAACTGGGACAAGCTCAAGGCAAAGGAAAAGCACCGCGATACCGTGACCGAGACGCTGGAAAGCGTGCCGAAGCCTCTGCCTGCGCTCATGCGCGCCGAAAAGGTGGGCAAAAAGGCGGCAAAGGTCGGCTTTGACTTCGCGACGGCCGAGGACGCGGCGCAAAAGATCACCGAGGAGACGGCAGAACTGCTGGCGGCAGACGAGGACACGCGCATGGAGGAGCTCGGCGACATTTTGTTTGCCGTGGTCAATACCGCGCGTAAGTACGGCATTTCCGCCGAGGAGGCGCTCACCCGCGCCACCGATAAGTTTATCCGCCGTTTTGCCAAGGTGGAGGCAGGCGTGCTGCAGGATGGCAAGCGCATGGAGGAGCTCACGCTCGCGGAGCTCGACACCTATTGGGATGCGGTAAAAGCAAGCAAAAATGGTGAAAATGCATAAAAAAAAGGACTTTGAACGCCGTTTTTTGAAAAAAATACTTGCATTGTGAAAATAGGCATGGTAGAATATCTATGTAAGATAAAAATTGCCCGAGCGGCAAATCCCCATTATCATTTTTGAAAGGATATCTACCATGA
>CAYQBT010000147.1:0-4407 GCA_964415775.1 uncultured Lachnospiraceae bacterium | reverse complement strand
AACTCAAAACCTTCAACTACGCCATCAACCAGATCGTCACCGGCGGTATCGCGCGTGCCGGTGTCGGTGCCGCGGCAACGGTTATCATGATGATCGTTCCGATCACCGTATTTATTATTTGTCAGAGTAATGTCATCGAGACGATGGGCTCGAGTGGTATGAAGGATTAAGGGGAGGTATTATATATGAAGAAATTTACAAGAATACTTCTCCTTGCGTTCGCGCTTCTGTTTGCACTTTCGCCGGTCGTCGGTGCGATCGAGCCGTATACTACGTATACCTATGGTAAGGACGGCTGGCCTCGCACCTCACCCACGGTTTACTCGCCTGTGATGAATGTCAACTCCGATTACATGGGACTCAGCGTTCCGCTCGACGATCCCCGCGATCTCTTCGTAGACGTGGACGGCAATGTATATATCGTCGATGCCGCCAATGCCCGCGTGATCGTACTGGATCCCAACTACAAGGTTGATTTTGAGATCAGCACATTCATCAACGATCAGGGTATTCCGGACGGCTTTACCAATCCGTCGGGTGTATTTGCAAACAAAGAAAAGATCTATGTTTGCGATACCGACGCAAACCGTATCGTTGTATTCGACCGCAAGGGTAATTTCGAGAAGATTCTAGGCAAGCCTACGAGTGCTCTGTTCGGTGAGGACTCAATCTACAAGCCGGTTGCAGTTGCGGTTGACCAGTATGACAGAATCTATGTCATCTCCTCCACTACCTATCAGGGCGTTATCGTTCTGACAAGTGAGGGTGATTTCACCGGCTTTATCGGTGCACAGAACGTTGTATACAGCACTTGGGACGTTATCTGGAGAGCTTTCCAGACGGCAGAGCAGAGAAGAGCTTCTGCTTCCTACATTCCGACTGAGTATAACAACATCTGCGTAGATTCGGACGGATTCATTTACGTTACTTCGTCTTCGATCAGCGCTGCGCAGCAGTATGCGCAGCTTAGAACCAGATCCAGCAAGTATTCGCCTGTCAGAAAGCTGAATGCTGCCGGTGACGAGATCATGAACCGTCTCGGCTACTTCTCTCCTTCGGGTGAGATCAACGTTACCCGCTCCTCCGTTTCGAGAATCATCGACGTTGCCGTCGGTCCCGAGAACACTTGGTCGATCATCGACGAGAAGCGTCAGAAGGTATACACCTACGATAAGAACGGTAACCTCCTGTTCGCATTCGGCGACAGCGGCGGACAACTTGGCAACCTGACCAATATCGAGGCTGTTGCATACCAGGGCGACACGATGTTGTTGCTGGACAAAAGCGACAACCTGTTCACCGTTTACAAGCGCACCGAGTACGGCGATATTCTGATCTCCGCACTCGCAAACGAGAACGACCGTCAGTTTGACAAGGCGATTGACTTCTGGAAGGAAATTCTCAAGAGAAACTCCAACTTTGACCTTGCGTACATCGGTATCGGCCGTTCCTATTACAACGCCGGTCAGTACGAGGATGCAATGGAGTACTACAAGGCTGCATACGATACCGAAAACTATTCGGCAGCTTTCAAGGAAGTGCGTAAGCAGTGGATCGAGGATTACTTTATTCTCATTCCGATTGCTGTAATTGCATTTGTTGTACTGTGGAGCCTGTTCTCCAAGTACACCAAGAAGAAGAACAAGGCGACATCCCTTAAGGTTGGCAAAAAGACCTATTGGGAAGAACTTATCTATGTTTTCCACCTGATCTATCACCCGTTTGACGGCTTCTGGGATCTGAAGCACGAAAAGCGCGGTTCGGTTCGCGGTGCGATCACCATTCTGGCGCTGACGATCTTTGCGTTCTACTATAACTCGATCGGTCGCGGATACATTGTCAATCCCACCGATGCATATTCCACCATCTTCGCGCAGGCACAGTCGGTTATTCTGCCGCTGGCACTGTGGGTAATTGCAAACTGGTGTCTGACCACTCTGTTTGAGGGTGAAGGCAGCCTGAAGGATGTATTTGTAGCTACCTGCTACGCACTCTTCCCGTTGGTACTCACGCTGATTCCCGCAACCATCTTCTCCAATGTGGTTTTGGCAGAGGAGACCGGCATCATCACGCTGCTGATCAACATCGGCTATATCTGGGCAGGCTTCCTCATCTTCTTTGGTGCACAGACGACACACGACTACTCGCTTGGCAAGAACATTATCATGTGCGTGGCAACGATCGTAGGCATGGCAGTCGTTATGTTCATCGGCATCCTGTTCACCAGCCTTGTAAGCAACATGATCTCCTTTGTAACCAACATCATCGTTGAGTTGCAATATCGAATGTAAGAAAGGAGTGTATGAAAAATGAAAAGAATCTTATCCCTTATATTTGCACTCCTGCTTCTTGCCGGTATGGTGCTTTGCCTGGTTCCTGCCGCATACGCTGCGGATGAAACGGAAACTGCCGACGGTGCAACCGAGGAAACGACCGACACCGAAGAAACCAAAGAGGAATTTCCTGATTATACCACGATTCCTTTTATAAGCGAAGAGAAAAAGCTTGAAACCATGGAGAAAAAGCTGGATATGTACGGCTATGAGCTGTATATCGAGCCCAAGACCGCTGAGATTGCTGTCGTTGACAAGGCCACCGGTCAGATCCTTTTCTCCAACCCCTATGATGTCGCAGGCTCCAAGGGTACCACATCGACGAAGGAAAAACTGCTTTCGCAGATCATCGTTAACTTCACCGAAAACGGTACCTCAAAGGAGTACACCTCCTATGCCGACGCTGCAAAGCTGGAGCAGATCCTCATCAAGGACATCAAGAACGGTGTCCGCGTTGAGTACACCATCGGTCGTGCAAACGCGAACTTCCTGGTTCCCCGGATGATCTCCAAGGAAAGACTCGAAAGTGAGATCCTTTCCAACATTGACAGCCGTTTCTATTATCAGAAGATCGTTTCCTTCTACGATCTGAAGGACCCGTTTGATGAAACGCTGCCGCAGTCTGTTAAGGCTGAGATGCTGAAGAACTATCCGGTTACCAAGAACATGGCGATCTATGTTCTTTCCTCGGACATCGTCAACCGTGAGCTTGCAATGATGGAGAATATCATCAAGACCTACGCTCCGGACTATTCCTACGAGGATATGGAGTACGACCATCAGATGACGCAGTACGAGGCAACCACGCAGGTTACCCCCGTATTCCGTATGGCATTGGAGTACAGACTGACCGAGGACGGTCTCACTGTAACGCTTCCTGCAAACGGTATCCGTTTTGATGAGACGCTCTATAAGCTCGAAACTATCACCTTCCTGCCGTACATGGGTGCAGGCTCCTACGCAAATCAGGGCTACACCTTCATTCCGGACGGTAGCGGTGCGCTGATGGATTATGCTGAATTCTCCGGCAAGAACACCTCCATCGCCGGCACCCTTTACGGTACCGACTTTGCATACCAGAATCTGGAGGGCTCCCCGAACCAAGACATCATGCGTATGCCTGTCTTCGGTATTGTCGAGTCCCAGTCCAAGATCAAGTACGTAGAGGTGGCGAAGACCTACACCGAAATGGTCGTCACCGTAGATCCTGAGACCGGTGAAGAGATCGTTGAGGAAGTCGAAAAGACCATGATGGTCGAAGAGGCTACCAAGGTGCAGGAAAAGCGTGGATTCCTCGCTATCATTGAAGAGGGCGATGCGCTGACCAGAATCGCAGCGAAGCATGAGAACCAGCTGCACAACTACAACTCTGTACAGATTTCCTTTAATCCGAGACCTAAGGACTCCTATGTACTGGCAGATTCGATCTCTGTTGGCTCCAAGAGCGAGATCGAGGTCGTTTCCAGCCGTAAGTACGTTGGTAACTATACCGTTAAGTATGTCATGCTGACCGATCCTACGGTTGCTACTGAAAAGGGTATCGAGGATTACTACGAGACCTCTTGGATGGGTATGGCAGAGGCTTACCGCGATTATCTGTTTGAAAACGGTACCCTCACCCGTCTCACCGACGCGGATGTAGATAAGGACATCCCGCTGTACATCGAGACATTCGGTGCTACCGATACGATCGAGAAGGTACTTTCCGTTCCTACTACGGTCAGCAAGTCCATGACCTCCTTTGAGAACGTTGCAACGATCTATGATGAGCTTGCGGCAGCAGGCATCACCAATATCGACTTCAAGCTGACCGGTTATGCAAACGGCGGTATGTATCCCACCATCCCCTATAAGCTGAAGTGGGAGAAATCCACCGGCGGTGCAAGCGGCTTTGAAGATCTGGTTGCATATGCGGCAGAGAAGGGCTTCGGCGTATATCCCGACTTTGACTTTGCGTATGTCAACAACATGAAGAACTTCGACGGTCTCAATCTGGATCGCGATATCGTAAAGACGATCGATAACCGTTATTCCAGCCTTCGTGAATACGATGCGTCCCTGCAGGCGTATGTTT
>CAYQBT010000146.1:0-4422 GCA_964415775.1 uncultured Lachnospiraceae bacterium | reverse complement strand
CGGCGCTTCGCCGTATTTTCCCATTGAGGAAATGTCGGAGTATTCTGCAGATTTTCTGTCCGTTTGCTATAAGGATGTGACGAGCGACGACGGCGATTTTGCAAACGGCATCGCGCCGCTTTTGCTCGATACACAGGCTCCGTGCGGAAAAATTGCTATGTGGGCATGGGCGGCACAGCGTGTGATCGAGTACGGACTTACCTTGCCCGGTACAGATGCAGGGAATATTGCGGTTGCGGGGCACTCGCGGCTCGGAAAAACTGCATTGTTTTGTGCAATGACCGATCCGCGTATCAAATTTGCATTTTCCAATGCCTCCGGCTGTATGGGCGCAAGCCTCGCACATGGTAGCACGGGTGTTCTTTCGGTAGGAAAAGGCATTCCCCGGGGCGAGAATTATGCCGATATTTACAAAAACTTCCCGTATTGGTTTTCCCCCGCTTTTCAGGCACATGCGGACAAACTGACCGCAGAGGAATTTGACCAGCACTATCTGCTTGCGGCGATCGCCCCGCGCTTTTTGCTTGTGGGTTCCTGCTCCTTGGATGCGTGGGCAGACCCGTATTCCGAACAGCTTTGCTGCGCTGCGGCGAGTCCGGCATGGGAAAATGCAGGATACAGCGGATTTGCGTGTCGGGAACGCATTTTTGCGGGGCAAGCCGCGCTGGACGGGCGCGTGGGATATTTCATGATCGAATCCAAGCACTTTATGTCCCGCCACAGTTGGAGGCGGTATATGGAATTTATCGAAAAACACTTACAGGACAAGACGGAAGAGAATTGAGGAGAAAAGATGGAACAGATCAAACTTGGTATCATCGGCATGGGTAATATGGGCAAGAGACATCTGCAGAATGTTCTGAGCGGAAAATGCCCGTCGGTGCAGAGCACAGCCGTCTGCGATATAGACGAAAAACAGCTTGCGTATGCAAAGGAAAAGCATCCGGACGTTCTCTGCTTTTCGGATGCGATCGAACTGCTGGACAGCGGCAGCGTAAACGCTGTGCTGGTTGCCGTGCCGCACTATGACCACCCGACCTATGCGGTCGAATGCTTCAAACGCGGTATCCATGTTATGATTGAAAAGCCTGCAGGCGTATACGCGCGGCAGGTGCGCGAGATGAACGAGGCGGCAGATAAGGCGAATGTCCGTTTCGGTATTATGTTTAACCAGCGCGCGAATCCTTTGTATGCAAAGGCACGCGAGATCGTGCAGAGCGGTCAGCTCGGCGAGTGCAAGCGTCTTGTCTGGATCGTCACCGATTGGTATCGCACGCAGGCATACTACGATTCGGGCAGCTGGCGTGCGACCTGGAACGGCGAGGGCGGCGGCGTACTGCTCAATCAGGCACCGCACAATCTCGATCTGTGGCAATGGATCTTCGGTATGCCGAAAAGGATCCGTGCATTCTGCAGCTTCGGAAAGTATCACAACATCGACGTTGAGGATGATGTGACGATCTACGGCGAATATGAAAACGGTGCAACGGCGACCTTTATCTCTACCACGGGTGAAGCACCGGGTACGAACCGTCTGGAGATTTCGGGAGACCTCGGCAAGCTTGTGATCGAGGGTAAAATGCTCAAATGGTGGAAGCTGGATGTGCCCGAGCGCGAATTTTGCTTTACCTGCGAAAAAGGCATGGCAAAGCCGGAAAAGACCTACGAAGAGCTTACGAGTGATGCGCCGGAGGGACATCCCAAGGTGCTCGAGACATTTGCAAGTGCGATCCTGCACGGCGGCGAGCTGATTGCCGACGGCAGAGAGGGATTGAACTCGCTTTCGATCTCCAATGCCGCGTATCTGTCTGCATGGACGGATACCTGGGCAGAGATCCCCACCGATGAGGCACTCTTTGAGGAGCATCTGAAAGCGCTTTGCCATAGCGAGGCAGATACGAAAAAAACGGCTTACCGCTTCTAAAAGATTCAAAACTGCGTCACCGAAAACGGTGGCGCAGTTTTTATGTGGTCATACGGCATAGTTTGTCTTGCGCTCGCATACAATGCAGTAAATAAAACTGCATAAAGGAGAAAAACGATGAGCGATAAAAAGGAATTTGTCCTGCCTGCGAAAAGCACAGTACAGGTCGAGCAGGGCGGCGGCAGCATCTTTTTGGAGAGCGGGGGAGAGTTTATCCTGCCGGAGTATATGCCCAAGGTACAAAAGGTGCTACGCATGGAGGCACGTGTTTTGCCGCCCTCCCGCTATATGGGCTCGGGCGAGGCGCAGATGTCGGGCAATGTACTGCACAGCCTGCTGTATATCGGCGAGGAGGGGGAGGTCAGCGCGACCGTCCTGCCGGCAAAGTATGAGTTTTCCATTCCCTTTGCGGCGGGGGTAAATCCGCCTATCGTTTCGGCTGCGGTGGAGGTGGACTCGCTTTCTTATCGTCTCAGCGCCCCGCGCAAGGTCAATATCCGCACCCGTCTGCGTGCAAAGCCGCGCGTGATCGGTAGCGAGGATGTGACCGAAAAGCAACTGCCGATCGGCGAAATTGCCGGACTACATAAGCTCAGCGGGGAAGTGCCCAGCATCCGCACACAACTTTTGCGTTCCTCTGACATTACGGTATCCGACGCGATCGACATTGGCGGCGCTGCCGAGGCACGCCCTATCTGGTGCGGTTCGACCGCGGCAGTTACCGATGTGCGAGCGGCAGACGGCGGTGTGAGCGTGCGCGGCGAGGTATATGCCAAGGTGTTGCTGGATGACGGCGGCAAGCCGAAAATGGTGGCAGGGAAGTTCCCGTTTGAGGAGTTTTTAGACGGCGATGTGCAAAAAGGCGCATCGGCAACCGCCATTGCCCGCGTGGTCTCCACCGAGGCAAGCAAGGAGCAGGCGGGGGAGGTCTTAGTGGATGTTGTGCTCACCGTCGAGGCATTTGCAGACAGTCCTTGCCGGATTGATGTTGTAGAAGATGCCTTCTGTACGCTGTCCGAGGGCACGGTAGAGTATCGCACGATCCCGACGGCAAGGCTACTTCTGAATCGGAGCGGCGTCTACACCGCCAGCGGCAGCGTGCCGAAGAATACCGCGGGTGCTGCGGGACTTACGACCGTGCTGGATACCTCGGGAGAAGCGACCGTGGAAGAGGCGGTGCTTTCCGGTGGCAGGCTGACGGTCAGCGGCAGATGCGCATTGAATACGATCTATGCTTCTGAGGGCGGGGAAACCGCTTCTGCCGAGTATACGGTGCCCTTCAAGGTCTTTATCGATTGCGAAACACCCGACGGTGCCGAAGCGGCCGTCACGGCTTCGCTCGTTTCTGTACGCACCCGTCCGGACGGTGAAAATCTTGTTTGCGACATGGATATTGCGGTCTCTGCGCGCGCTGTTGCACACGGCGAAGCGACTGCGGTCGACAGCATGGATTTCACCGCGGCAAAGGTGTTTAAAAAGCCGGCATATCCGCTTTGCCTCATCTATCCGCGCGGTGAAAGCTTGTGGACGGTTGCGAAAAAATACCATGTTTCTCCGGCGGTGCTTGCAAAGGTCAATGCACTTTCGGTCGACGAAAAGGAGTATGCAAACGCAGATGCACTGGCAGGTGCAAATGTGTTGATGCTGGAGATGTAATTTACAAAAAAGCCGCAAATGCGGCTTTTTCGTTTTGATACAAAAAATGAAAGTTTATAGTTAGAATGACAAGTTCCCCTCATCCGCCGATTACATCGGCCCCTTCCCCCTCGGGGGAAGGGGTAAAAGCGCTATCTTAAAAGCTTCCCCCTCGGGGGAAGCTCCGCCGTAGGCGGTGATGAGGGGCTTGGGTAAATAAACTAACGTACACGTATAAACTTTCATTTAGCGTATCAAATTTTTTCTTTCGTTGACATTTTTCGCGCAAAGGGGTATACTTGTATATATAAAACAAAAAAACAGGAGCTTCTATAAATGAAAAGGATCATTGTTCTGGCGTTGAGTTGTCTGTTTGTCCTCTGCATGGCTTCTTGTGAAAGCAGATCCGCAAAGCTGCTTTCCATGGCGGATGCACAGCTCGCCATCGGCGAATGGGAGGCTGCAGTCAGTCTTGCACAGGATTTAATTAAGGAATATCCCGATGCCGAGGAAATTGAGGCTGCAAAGCAGATCATTCTGGATGCGAATGCGAAGATCGATGCCGCAAATTGCGCTGCGCTCCTTGCAGATGCCGAGGCGGCATTTACGGCGGCAAACTATGAAGATGCTATCCAATCGGCACAAACGCTGCTGAAGAGATACCCCGATTCCGCAGAAGCAGAGCAGGCGGCAAAGCTCATTGCAGATGCAGAAATCGGCATCCAGCGTGTGCGTGCAGAAGCCCTGCTTGCAAGTATCAAGGCAAGTCTGGACGCAGGTGACTATACGGCGGTTATGAATCAGGACGGCGCGGTGGCAAAGATTCTGCCCGACAGCGATCTTGCCGAGATCGCGGAGGGGTA
>CAYQBT010000145.1:0-4424 GCA_964415775.1 uncultured Lachnospiraceae bacterium | reverse complement strand
GAAGATCTCCGCGCAGAAGGGATCGAGCTTTGCCTCGGTATAACGCGCGGCGGCAAACGCCATATCGCGGCTGTACTGCTTGCCAAAACTACCCTTGGAGTCCACAAACGGGTGGAGGAGCGACTCGTTGCCGCGCGTGAGACGCACCATCGTCTCATAGATCGCCGCATCGCCGTGGGGATGGAGCTTCATAGTCGTACCCACGATGTTGGTGCTCTTGGTGCGGTTGCCGGTCATCAGTCCCATGGTATACATGGTATACAGCAGCTTGCGGTGTACCGGCTTAAAGCCGTCGATTTCGGGGATGGCACGCGAGATGATGACGCTCATTGCATAGGGCATGTAGTTCGTCTCGATGACATCGGTGATCAGTTCGTGCCGTGCCTCCGCCTCAGGAAGTGCCTGTACGGGGGCAGATTGCTTTTTTGCTTTTGCCATTTTTATACCTACTTATCGTTGATTTTATATAAATACGAGTTTTTGTCTTTGCCGATATGCTCTACCGCGCCGACAGCAGAGAGCACATTGAGTGCGGTCTGTGCGACCGAGCGCGGGCGCTTGATCGCTTTTGCAAAGTCCTTGCTGGTAAAGGGGGATGGGAGTCCTTCGGGGATCAGTTTCCCGAAATCCGTTTTGCTGTCTAAGAAGATCTCCTCTTCGATCGCATTCGGGATCCGCTCGACAAGCTCCACACCCTTATGGTTGCGCCTGGATCTTTTCACGGTGCGGCGGTATTCGGTAATGTCCAACAGGATAAAGTGAAAGTACAGATTTTCGCTGCTAAGCAGCATTTTGATCTTGTACAGCTCTTTGAACGCATCATAGACGCTGCCGTATCTCGGACTTTTCTTTTTCGGGGAAACCTCGCCGCTTTCCGAATCGGTGACATAGTACCATTTGGTTTTGGCGATCGGGAACACGACCGTGACGGGGTGTTCTTTTAAAAATGCCGCAAGCTTACGCCGCAGGCGGTCAAATGCGCGTGTCTGGATCTCGATGATACAGCCGTCGCGCAGGATGTCGGCGACATAACTGCCAACGGAGACCTCGTGAAAGTCATCACAGGGTTCAAGATAGTATTTCAGCACCGAGTGGAGCGTTTTTTCCGAAAGGGTGCCGATACTGCCGCTGTCAAAGGCGGCGTTCTGCTTTGCCGCTGCAAGCGCGTTTTCAAAACGGCTCATAGCGTGATGATGTTGTGCGCCGCTGCGCGGATCATACGGTTGTAGAGCGCAAGCGAAAGCCCGCTTTTTTTCGGCAGGGGTGCAAGGATCCTCCTGCAACCGGTGTTGTCGGCCTCGCGGAGCGCGGCGAACAGACGCTTTGCCTGCGTGCGCTCGTCTGTTCGACTGCCGATGGAAATGACCGTATGGTCGGGGAAAAGCGAAACCTCCTCGTCGAATACGAGAAGCAGCGTATCGCCGTCGGCTGCATTGCAGTAGGCAAGGCGCTTTTCATCGCTTCCGCGGAGCAGATAGAGTGGCGCTGACGGGGCATAGTGGCGGTATTTCATGCCGGGGGAGAGGGGGCGCACATTTTCGCCGAGCTGTTCGGTCACTGCCTCGGAGACCTCCACGCCGCCAAACAGGGCGGAGAGCATATCGAGGGTGATCGCACCGGGGCGCAGTAGTGTGAGTTTCCCGTTTTCCACCTTTACGATGGTGGATTCCAGCCCGACGGTACATTCTCCGCCGTCCAGTATCATATCCACCTTGCCGTCCATATCCGTGCGGACATGCTCGGCACTCGTGGGGGAGGGCTTGCCCGAAATATTTGCACTCGGTGCACAAACGGGCACGCCTGCCGAAGCGATCATGCGTCTGGCAATCGCATTTTCGGGACAGCGGATGCCTACCGAGTCAAGACCGCCGGTTACCGTATCCGGAATGCAGTTTTTTTTCGGTAGGATCACCGTGAGGGGTCCCGGCATAAACGCTTTTGCAAGGCGTTTGTATTCCTCGCCGACGATCGCATACTTGTCTGCATCCTCGGGGGATGCGATATGTACGATCAGCGGGTTGTCGGACGGTCTGCCCTTTGCGGCATAGATCTTTTTTGCCGCGGTTTCATCCAGCGCGTTTGCGCCGAGGCCGTATACCGTCTCGGTCGGAAACACGACAAGCCCGCCGCGGCGGAGGATCTCTCCTGCCTTGGCGAGCGCAGTATCGTTGATTGCATGCTGACCGATAAACTGTGTTTTCATATTCCTGTTTACTCTTCCGAGCCTTTTAATTTTTCTGCCGTGTCGGCAGTGATGAGCGCGTCGATCATCTCACCGATGTTGCCGTTGAGGAAATTCTCCAGCGAATAGAGCGTAAGACCGATGCGGTGATCGGTGATGCGTCCTTGCGGATAGTTGTAGGTGCGGATGCGCTCGCTACGGTCACCGGTGCCGACCTGGCTCTTGCGTGCCGAGGCGATCGCCTCGGTCTGCTTGGTCAGCTCGATATCGTAGAGCTTGGTGCGCAGCATTTTCATTGCTTTGTCGCGGTTTTTGAACTGGCTTCGCTCCTCCTGACACTCGACCACGATGCCGGTGGGCAGGTGAATGATGCGGATGGCGGACTCGGTCTTATTGACGTGCTGACCGCCCGCACCGCTTGATTTGCAGGTTTCGATCTTGAGGTCAGTGGGATTGATCTCGATCTCCACGTCCTCGGCTTCGGGGAGCACGGCAACGGTTGCCGTGGAGGTCTGGATGCGTCCCTGCGCCTCGGTTTCGGGCACGCGCTGTACGCGGTGCACGCCGCTCTCAAATTTGAGGCGGGAGTATGCACCCTCGCCGATCACCATAAAGCTGACTTCCTTATAGCCGCCAAGCTCGGTTTCATTTGCATTCATCAGCTCGGTCTTAAAGCCTGCAGATGCCGCGTACATGGTGTACATGCGGTAGAGCACGCCTGCGAACAGCGCGGCTTCTTCACCGCCTGCGCCCTGACGGATCTCCACGATAACGTTCTTGTCATCGTTCGGATCGCGGGGAAGCAGGAGGATCTTCAGCTCGTCGAGCAGACGCAGACAGTTTTCGTTTTCTTCGGCAAATTCCTCTGACGCCATTTCGCGCAGCTCGCTTTCGACCGAGGAGTCGTCGCGCAGCTCCCTTGCGTCCTCGCGCGCCTTTTCAGATGCCTTGTATTCCCGGAACTTTTCGATGACGGGGAGCAGGTTCTTGCGCTCCTTCATCAGCGCGGTATATTCTTCTTGCTTTGAGAAAATGGCGGGGTCGGCAAGAGCTTCTTCTATTTTTTCAAATCGCTGTTCCGCTTTTTTCAGCTTGTCGATCATAGGTGTGGTTCCTTTATAGCGCTTTTTTAATAGCCTCCCCAAGTGTAAATAGCAACGCAAGCGTTGCATTGGGAGGTGTCGCCGAACGGCGACGGAGGGGTTGTTACGCGAAAAACAATCCCTCACCCGCTTACGCGGGAGCTCCCTTTGCACAAGGGAGCCTTTGAATCATGTTTGAAAATTATTTACAGAAAACTGCAAATGCTTCGTATGCGGCGTAAACATCCACCTTCGATACGACCTCGTAGGGGGCGTGCATCGAGATGACCGGTACGCCGATATCCAGCGTGTCGATGTTTCGGTTGGCGATATAAGCTGCAACGGTTCCTCCGCCGCCCTCGTCTACCTTGCCGAGCTCTGCCGACTGCCATACGACATTTGCACGGTCGAGCATATTGCGGATCTTGCCGACAAATTCTGCCGATGCGTCCGAGGTACTGCTCTTGCCGCGCGCGCCGGTGTATTTTGCCATGGCAACGCCACTGCCGAGGATCGCGCTGTTGCGCTTTTCGTATACGTCTGCGTAGTTCGGGTCATAGGCTGCCGTAACATCAGCGGACAGGCAGGTGGATGCCGCACGGACCACTCTCGGATTTGCGCCGAGGTTTACGGCAATTTCGGTCATCAGATCGGTGAAGATCTCGCTCTGCATACCGGTCACGCCGATCGAGCCGGTTTCTTCTTTGTCGGCAAGTACGCACATGATCGTGTGCGTATCGTCGGTAAGGTCGAGCAGGGCGCGTAGTGCGGGATATGCACAAACGCGGTCGTCGTGGCCGTATGCGCCGATCAGTGCACGGTCGAGACCGATGTCGCGTGCCTTTGCTGCGGGAACCAGCGAGATCTCCGCGCTGATAAAGTCGCTCTCGGTGATGCCGTACTTTTCGTTTAAGAGCTTCAGTACGTTCTTCTTGATTGCATCACTTTCTTCGTCTGCAAGGGGTGCCGAGCCGCAGAGAATATTGAGCGTCTCGCCCTTGACTGCAGTTGCAAGCGGCTCCTTGGAGTGGTTTGCCGCAAGGTGGGGCAGAAGATCGTTGATATAGAAGACAGGATCGCTGTCATCCTCACCGATGGTCACGTTTACCACGCTGTCGTCCGACTTGACGACGACGCCGTGCATGGTAAGGGGCATTGCC
>CAYQBT010000144.1:0-4432 GCA_964415775.1 uncultured Lachnospiraceae bacterium | reverse complement strand
TTGCCGGCCCAAACCTGCTCAAAGGTTCTCATTCTGCCGAACGCATGCGCCCAGGCTGCGAGAATCATGATACAAAGCAGGGTGATCAGAATGATCTTTGCTCTTTTTCTTTGTCTTGCATACTGGCGCTTTTTGGCGGCGGAATGTGCATCCATATCCGGACGAAAATCCATGGTACAGCTCCTCTCGGGAAAGGTTTTCTTTATTGTACCATACAAACCGCGCGCTTGTAAATATGATTTTTCCGATTTAAACGAAGTTTAAGAAAGTTTCTCCCTAAGGCGATAATGCCCTTGACGCGGTCGGGAAAAGAATATATAATGTATATAAAGAAATGTATATGCAGGAGGGATCGGTATGAAGATCCAGGACGGATATATCGTGCGCAAGATCGGCAGTAAGCATTATGCGGTTTCGGCTGCCCGCGTGGCAGAAGGCGGCGGAATGATCGCGCTCAACGAGACCGGCGCGTTTCTCTGGGAGCTTTTGAAAGAGGAGACCGACCTTGACACCATCGTGCAGGCAATGACCGAAAAATATGAGATCGACAGAGAGACTGCAAAGCAGGACGCTTTGGCATACATAGATATGCTAAAGGAGGTCGGCGCGCTTGCATGAGAGTTTTTCTCTGGAAGAGCTGTATCCGCTGATCGCAGACGTAATTGCAAGCGGGGAGAGCTTTCGCTTGTACCCGCGCGGCACCAGCATGGAGCCGATGCTCTATGCCGGCAGGGACTCTGTAATGCTCGGCGCCGTGGACAAAATCGAAAACGGTGATGTTCTTCTGTACCGCCGGAAAAACGGCGCGTTTGTTCTGCATCGCCTGATCGAGAAGCGCGGCGGCACGCTGACGATGTGCGGCGACCACCAGTGCGATCTGGAGTACGGCATCGAGGAAAGCCAGGTGCTTGCCAAGGTGGTCGGGTACTATGTGGGGGACGAGTATCGCTCGCTGGATTCCAAGGAATACCGCAGATTCATGCGCTCTCGGGTACGCCGTTTCCCGTTTTACCGCCGCAATCCCGAATTGCACGCGTTTTTAAGAAAGGTAAAACAAGCGATCGTAAAAAGAAAAGATTTATAAATACATATCGCAAAAAAATCCGTTCTCATTTCGAGAACGGATTTTATCATTTACATCCGCTTTATGCGGATATTTCACATTTGCGGAGCAAATATTTCACCGCGAAGCGATTTCACCTGTCGCTATGCGACAGATTTCACCGTGTCGACGACGCTCCGGCGGCGACGCTTAATCTTCGTATACTATGGTCATCGTGGCGGCGGCAATATAGTCGAGGGGATTGACGCGCTTGCCGTCTACCTGCAGTTCAAAGTGCAGATGCGGCTCCTCTGCGATCTCGATGATCGCGCTTTCGCCGATCGCGCCGATGATCTCGCCTGCTTTTACGGTGTCGCCAACCGCAACGGGGACGTCGTCCGCGAGGTTCTGGTAGACGGTCTCTGCGTTGCCGTCATGTGCGATCACGACGGTGTTTCCCATCATCGGATGCGCGTAGACCTCGGTCACAATGCCGTTTGCGGCTGCCATGACACCCTCGCCGATCGAGGCGCAGATGTCGATGCCGTTATGCGTGCGGTAGTCCTCCATCGTGTTCGACCAGACCAGCGCGTCGATAGAAAAGGTCTTTGCAACGTCGCCGATGGTGGGCATGATAAATTCGGGGAGCGTGGGGACGGGCGCCTCCACCTCGGCAACCTGCTTCGGCGTTGTGGTTACGGTTTTGGTGGTGACGGGGGGCGTGGTGGCAGGCTTGTCCGTTTTAGCCGTGGTCACGGTCGGAGCCTTTGTCGTTACCGACGGGGAGGTGTGATCCTTATCGGGGAGCGTATCGCTCGTAGCAGGGAAAGAGGTGTCCGATGCCGAGCTTTCGGCGGGACGGTTCCGTCTGCCCGCCGCGGTGACAAGTCCAACGGCGATTGCCATCACCAGCAGAACCAGAATGATCGTAATGTATAAAATTTGCGCAGTTTTTTGTTCGTTTTTCTTTTGTTCCATGGTAAGAAATCCTTTCAAAGCGAAGTTTGTACGCTTGTAGTTTTACCATGGAAGAGATTGTTTATGCGAAAATGTAAAAAATTCAGAAGTGTGGTTTGGGATCGGCATCAAAAATACCGCCAATTATTGATATCTTGGATCAACACGCCGTCTGGCTCGATTTTTTCAAAAGGAAAGCCGAATTTTTCTACAACAGGTGAATCTTTGATAATGCAAAACGGTTCCGTCTGTGGCATTATTTTGCTTGAAATTTGTTTTGCCTTTGGAGGACAATCCGAGCATTCCCAAGCCGTTTGTATTGCCAATACATCTGTTTTGCGCCAAATACTTTTGGCGAGATTTTTTATCAAATCCATTTTCTCGATTTTGCGGATAGAGGAGTATTGCTTGCCACTTTGGACCCATTCGACAAAATCATCTTCAGGGATAATTAGGTTGAAAACAAATGTTGATGATTCACTATAATTCATAACATACAATCTTACTTCAGAGAAATCAGCGTATTCTAACAACATCTGCTTGAAATCATGCGAATGATGCTCAGAAAAACCGAGTACAAAATTCTCATCTAATTTATTCTGATTCCATTTTACAATGTTATCAAATGAATCACTTTCAAATCCCCTATAGCCACTTTTAAATGTAGTTCCTGCGCTAATCAAGGTAGTGCAAAAATCTCTTATCGCGGTTTTTGATTTATTTAATTCAAATTCCAATGTAAAATATGCCGGCATAATTACTCCTTTCTTGAGAGACAAACCACAACTTCAATATGTTTCGTAAAAGGAAACATATCAACAGGTTGTATTTTGGTTGCTTCGTAGCCGTTTTTGGTAAGGAAATACAGGTCGCGGGCGAGGGTTTCGGGGTTGCAGGAGATATAGACGATTCTTTTCGGGGAGAGGGCGAGCAGAGCGTGCAGGAACTGTCTTGAGCAGCCCGCGCGCGGCGGATCGGTGAAGACGACATCCGCGCTTTCGCCGTGCGCCGCAAGCTCCTCCATAAACTCTCCGGCATCGGCGCAGAGTACGCGCACATTGTCTGCGTGATTGCGGTTTACATTCTCGATTGCATTTTTGACCGCGTCGGGGTTTTGTTCCACCGACAGCACGCTCTTTGCCCCGCGCGAAGCGATAATGCCGATGGTGCCGACACCCGCGTATGCATCGATCACAGTCTCGCTTCCGTCAAGCGCGGCAAACTCTACCGCGGTGGCGTACAGCTTTTCGGTCTGCGTGGGGTTGATCTGGAAGAAAGAACGCGCGGAGATCTGAAACTCGCAGCCGCAAAGGGAATCGGTGATAAAGCCGTCTCCGTACAGCACTGTCTCCTTTGTGCCGAGGACGAGATTCAGGCGGTCGGTGCTGACATTCTGCACGATCGTGGTGATCTCGGGGCATTTTTGTGTGAGGGCGCGCACAAAGTCGTGCTTTGACGGGAACGCACCGCTGCCTGTGCCGAGCGCGACTAAGATCTGCCCGCTTTGTTTGCCGATGCGGATGGTGACAAAGCGCAAAAAACCGCTACGGGAGCGCTCGTCATAGGTTTTGATCTTGAAAGAGGGCAGCAGGGAGGCGATGGTGCGGACGATTTTGCCCGCGCGCTCGTCCTCCAGAGCACAGTTGTCTATTTTGGCGATTCTGCCTGCAGAGGACTGCCACACGCCGGTGATGACCTGTCCGCGCGAGTAGCCAAAGGCACTTGACACCTTGCAGCGGTAGTGCAGGGGATTTTCCATGCCGAGAATCGGCGAGACGCGGCAGTATCTGCCGAGCAGACCTATCACGGTGCGCTGCTTGTAGGAAAGCTGTTGCTTATAGGTTACGTCCAGCTGGCATCCGCCGCACTTCTTGTACGCCGGACAGCGGAATTGGTCGTTGTTTGACATAGTGGTTCCTTTGTACGTTTGTGGTTTGAAAATGAAAGAGAACGGCGCAAATGCGCCTTGCCGAAGAATCCTATCCTTCTTGTCTATTTTTTACTGTCATTATGGATGCGATGATCTTTCGTCTGATCGTTCCGCATTTGTTTGTTAAACTTTTATATACAATTTCATCAAGAGAGCAAACTTTAAAAAGTATTTCAAGCCAGTACTCAGTCTCATAACATTCTTTTAGAGCGATCTCCATTTTGTTGATAAAATCTGCCTTGCTTTGCGCGTATTTTGCCTCGTGAGCGTTTGCGCCTATCGAAGAACAAGAACGGAGCAATTGATTTATAAAAACCGAACGACCTTTCATGCTATCACAAATTGCGGTCGTTTCGACTGTAAGTTCTACTGCCAGTTCCTTGATGGTTTTGTCGTGCATTTTAGGCCTCCTGTTTGCGATATATTTGCTTGCGCAATGCGATATAGGCTTGCTTCGCTCGCCTGCGATATGATATAAATCCCTTGTGTCCCGCAGGACATAT